>JAVXWK010000302.1:0-4576 GCA_032230575.1 Pseudonocardiales bacterium
CCGGTGTACTTGCTGTGCGGCTCGGCCACGGCGCACGCGGGCGGCGACGCCCAGGCGGCCCGGTAGTAGGCCTTGCGGTAGTAGTAGCAGGTGATCCGGAATCCCAGCAGGAACGGGATGATGATCACCGGCGGGGTCAGGAAGCCCGGCAGCGCCGGGAACCACTGACCGAAGTGCGATGCCGCCGGGAGGCACTCCTCGGTGAGGCACGGGGAGTACATCGGTGTGAGGTAGTGGTACTGGTCGACCCAGTAGTAGTCCCCCTGGAACGTGCGGAACGCCGCGTAGATCGAGATGAGCAGCAGGCCGACGAACGTCGTCAGCGGTGGCAGCCACCATCGGTCCGTGCGCAGAGTCCTGGCGGCGATCTCTGCCCTCGCCATTACTCACCTTTCTGGGGGTCCACGTCGTTGTGGAGGAACGCCGAACGGCCCCCGCGTCTCGCGGGGGCCGTCAGATCAGGTCGGCTCAGGATCGGTTGCGGTACCCACCGAGTCCTTCGTCGTCTGCGTCCTTCCAGAGCGACTCGTCGTAGGGCGTGTCGGGCACGACCACGACCTCGCGTTCCACTTGAGGCGCTTCACGCGGCCTCGGTGTGGTGCCGAGATCGACGAGTTCGGTGGCGTCGATGTCCATGCGTTCTACGTCGTTGGCAAGGCGTTGCACCGCTGCCACATCGCCGTATTTGGCGCGCAGCGAGCTCACGCAGTGCCGCATCTGGCCGATGACCCGGCGCAGTTCGACGATCTCCGTGGACGTCATGGGACACCTCCGTTCCAAGGTCGTGCCCCGCACTCTGCCCAATCTCAAGCCATGTGACAAGGACCACACGCCAAGATTCAAAACTGGTGCCGTCCCAGTTACTGAATCGTTTTTGTGTCGGCGACCTGCAATGACTTACTGTGTGTGGCGTCACGCCCGTCCGTGGGACGCCACCGTTGTCGTCTCGAAAGGGCCCCACTACGGCCCGTGATGACCCGGAGACCCACCATGAGCGAACTGCATCCCGTACTGACAGAGGTGACACGCAGGATTGCCGCCCGAAGCGCGGACACCCGTCGTGTGTACCTCGAACGTGTGGCCGCAGCCGCGCAGGACGGCACGTCCCGGTCCGGCTTCGCGTGCAGCAACCTGGCGCACGGCTTCGCCGGGATCACCGGCGGCGACAAGGCCGCGCTGCGCGCACTGCGCAAGTCCAACGTCGCGATCGTCTCGTCCTACAACGACATGCTGTCGGCCCACCAGCCGTTCCAGGAGTACCCGGCCTGGATCAAGGACGCCGTGCGTGAGGTGGGCGGCGTGTCCCAGTTCGCGGGCGGTGTGCCCGCGATGTGCGACGGCATCACCCAGGGCCGTGATGGCATGGAGCTGTCGCTGTTCAGCCGCGACGTCATCGCGATGTCCACCGGTGTGGCCCTGTCGCACGAGATGTTCGACGCCGCCGTGCTGCTGGGCGTCTGCGACAAGATCGTGCCTGGGCTCCTGATCGGTGCTCTGTCGTTCGGCCACCTGCCGTCGATCCTGGTGCCCGCGGGCCCGATGGCGTCCGGCCTGTCGAACAAGGAGAAAGCCCGCGTCCGGCAGCTCTACGCCGAGGGCAAGGCCTCGCGCGAGGACCTCCTGGAGGCCGAGGCCGCCTCGTACCACTCCCCCGGCACCTGCACGTTCTACGGCACCGCGAACTCGAACCAGATGGTCGTCGAGGTCATGGGCCTGCACCTGCCGGGCGCGTCGTTCGTCCCGCCGGGCACCGGTCTGCGCCGCGCCCTGACCGAGCACGCCGGCCGTCGCGCCGTCGAGATGGCTCGCGGGGAGGGCTACACGCCGATCGCGCACATCGTCGACGAGAAGGCGGTCGTCAACGGCGTCGTGGCTTTGCTGGCCACCGGCGGTTCGACGAACCACACGATGCACCTGGTCGCCATCGCCGCCGCCGCGGGCATCGAGCTGAGCTGGGACGACCTGAACGACCTGTCGGCCGTGGTGCCTCTGATCGCGCGGGTCTACCCGAACGGCAGCGCCGACATCAACCACTTCCAGGCCGCGGGCGGCGTCCAGTTCGTCGTCGGGACCTTGCTGGACGCCGGCCTGCTGCACGCCGACGTCAACACCGTGGTCGGTTTCGGCCTGGACCGCTACCGCCAGGAACCGATGCTGCTCGACGGCTCGCTGGTCTGGGTCGACGGCCCCGGCCGCTCACTGGACCTCGACGTCCTGCGCCCCGCTTCCGACCCGTTCGCCTCCGACGGCGGCCTGCGCATGCTGGCGGGCAACCTCGGCCGCTCGGTCATCAAGGTCTCCGCGGTGGCTTCCGAGAACCACGTCGTCGAGGCCCCGGCCCGCGTGTTCACCACGCAGGAGGCGTTCCAGGAGGCCTTCAAGGCGGGCGAGCTCGACCGCGACGTGGTCGTCGTCGTCCGCCAGCAGGGCCCCCAGGCCAACGGCATGCCCGAGCTCCACAAGCTGACGCCTCCGCTGGGTGTCCTGATGGACCGCGGCTACAAGGTCGCCCTCGTCACCGACGGCCGCATGTCCGGCGCTTCGGGCAAGATCCCGGCCGCGATCCAGCTGACCCCGGAAGCCGCCGTTGGCGGTCCGCTCGGCCGGGTCCGCGACGGCGACGTCGTCCGCCTGGACGCCACGGCTGGGACTTTGGAGGTCCACGTGTCGGCCGAGGAGCTCGCCTCCCGCCCGCTGGTCGACTTCCCGCCGACCGGTCGCGAATGGGTCGGCACGGGTCGCGAACTGTTCGCCGCCCTGCGCCGCTCCGTCGGTCCCGCCGACCGGGGCGCCACCGTGTTCGGCCCGATCACCGCCGACCACTTCGCCCCTGTCACCCACCTCTAGCCACCGTCCCAACCAATATATTGCGCAACATCTTGGCCACCACCCGCCTCTGACCTGCCCCTTAGCAATGAGACTTTGGACTTCGTCGTCAAAAGACCCATTGCAAAGGGGCGGCGACGCCCGAGACCTAGCCGCCCCGACGCCCCGCCCGCCCCACCTTTGCAATGAGTCTTTTGACTTCGTCCGCAAACGTTTTTTGCATCCGAGGGTGGTATGCAGGCGGTGGACGGGACGCGTGCGGCGGAACCCGGCACGTGCGTGCCGATATGCGATATATCAGTTTGCGATCTTCATACGTGCAAGGAGTGACACCGTGACCAACGGCGACAAGCCCAGGGCGACCACTGGAGCCGACCTGCTCGCGCTCTCGCCCGTCATCCCCGTCGTCGTGGTCGACGACGCCGACCACGCGGTGCCGCTCGCCCAGGCGCTGCTGCGCGGTGGCATCCGCGTCATCGAGCTCACGCTGCGCACTCCGGCCGCGCTCGCCGCGATCGAGAACGTCGCGAACGAGGTGCCGGAGATCGTCATCGGCGCGGGCACCGTCACGGCGCCGGAGCACGCCGAGCAGGCCGCGAAGGCCGGGGCGGCGTTCCTCGTCACCCCCGGCACGACCGACCGGGTGCTCGACGCCGCCGACGCGACCGGGCTGCCGTACCTGCCGGGCGCGGCGACCGTGTCCGAGGTGATGCGGCTGGCCGAGCGCGGGCTCAGCGCGCTCAAGTTCTTCCCTGCCGAGGCGGCGGGCGGTGTCGACTACCTGAAGTCGATCGGCGGGCCGATTCCGCACATCAAGTTCTGCCCGACCGGTGGCATCACCCCGCAGTCGGCGCCGAACTACCTCGCGCTGCCGAACGTCGGTTGCGTCGGCGGCTCGTGGCTGGCCCCCAAGGACGCGCTCAAGTCCGGCGACTGGGACCGCATCGAGACCCTCGCCCGAGAGGCCACGCAGCTCGGGTAACCGAGATCACCTTCCGGATCTTCTCCCGCATACCAGGACCGGCGTCCCACCCCGTTGGATTCTTCACCCGAGGGGAGGTGACGCCGGTCTCCTATTAACGGAAGTTCAAGGGAAAGTGAATCAACTACCGACCAATTGAGATTTGAACAGGAATAACGCCTGTCTCCCAGGTGTCACACTTGCTCGTTGCAATGACGCACGAGAGGAGCAGGTGTGGCTGTCCAGGAGGCCGACGTCGCGGGGTTGGTCGGGGAGCAGCTGACTATGTCGGCTTTCAACCAGCTTTCCGGCAGTCTGGGTGGTTATTCCTTCGTCAAGGTGGTCCTCGACCGCCAGAACGAGACGATCCACTTCCTGAACAACGCGCGCCACGAGTTCCACGCGATCTACATCGGCCTGGAGATCCTGGGCATGGCCGAGCAGGAGATGCGGGCGCGCATCGACGAGTTCAACCAGAGCTTCTACCACGCCTCTGACCGGCGGTTCTTCCTCGGCATCCTGTCGCTGCACAAGCGCGAGGACAAGCGCATGTTCTCGCTGGAGACGGTCGAGGTCGACACCATGTCGGCGGACATGATCGAGTTCTTCTACGCCGAGGTGCGCAGGAACGTCGACCCCGCGACGCCGTTGTTCTTCAAGCCCGCCAACCACCTCCAGGAACAGGAGGTCGCGGAGCTTCCCGTGGAAAGGCTTCCACGGATCCTGGCGCATGAATTGTTCTCGACGGCCGAGTTCGTGGCGTTGAATCCGGGTACGACGAAGGGCCGG
>JAVXWK010000359.1:0-12246 GCA_032230575.1 Pseudonocardiales bacterium
ACGTCGCCGTCGATGCCGCTGGTGTGGGTGAGCAGGTGCCGCATGGTCACCTTCTGCTCAGCCACGGGATCCGCGAGCTTCAGCTCCGGCAGCACGTCGGCGATCGGCGCGTCGAGCTCGAGCAACCCCTCGTCGACGAGCTGCATCACGACCGTCGTCGTCCACACCTTGCTGATCGAACCGATCTGGAACACGGTGTCGTCGTCGACTTCTACGCCGGTGGCCGTGCTCAGGACGCCGTGGTGGGCCTGGATGATCTCGTCGTCGCGGAGGATGCCGAGCGCGGCACCGGGCACGCCGTGCTTCTTGGCGAGCGCGGAAAGCCTGCGCTGCCAGTGCTTCGCGTCGAGCGGCCTGCGGTTCTCGGCGTGCTCGCGGACCCAGTCGACGACACGGCGGTTGAAGTCCTCGCGATGGGAAGGCTTGCCGCTGAGGATGAACAGGTGCGACTCGTCCGGGTAGAGCACCAGCTTGCCCGGCACGTCGTTCTGGCGCAACGCGGTGAACCACTGCTCGGCCTGGCCGACCGGACACCTGTCGTCGCTCGCGCCCTGGTAGATCAACGTGGGCGTGCTGACCTCGTTGACCAGGGTGAGCGGGGAGAGCTCGGCGATGTGGGCGCCGGGGCCGCCGAGTTCGAGCTCGGTCAGGTAGTGGCCGCCGTCGGACGTGCCGGCCATGCTGCCCAGGTCGCTCACCACACCACCTGCGACGGCCGCGGCGAACCTGTTGTCGCGGCTGGTCAGGTAGCAGGTCATGTAGCCGCCGTAGCTGTAGCCGGTGACGGCGAGCTTGCTCGGGTCGGCGAGACCTTCTGCGACGAGCTGGTCGATCGGCTCCAGGAAGTCCTTGGCGTCGGCCTTGCCCCACGCGCCGAGTGCCGCCCGGTAGAAGGTTTCTCCGTAACCGTCGCTGCCGCGCGGGTTGAGGAGCAGGATCGCCCAGCCCTGCTGTGCCAGGACCTGGTGGTAGAGGTGGACCGGGTCGGCGGTGCCGTTCCACGCGTTGTGCGGGCCGCCGTGGATGTCCAGCAGGAGTGGCTGCGGGCCGGTGGCGGACGGGTCGCGGACCAGCCAGCCGTGCACGACCGTGCCGTCGGAGATGGCGAACTCGCGCTCCTCGCGGACGAGGAGCTCGGTCCTGTTGTGTTCGGTGTGGACGGTCAGCTCGCCCGTGGTGAGGTCGAGGGTGGCGACCTCACCGTAGGAGGTGGGGGTGGAGAGGATGATCGCCGCGACTCCACCGGCGACGGAAAGGCCTGACACGACTCGGGAATCGCCTCCGAGCAGCAGACGCGGGAGACGTCCGGAGGAATCGGCTCCCGAGGCGGAGCGGGAGCCACCGCCGTCGACGTCCACGGCGTAGAGCTGGGTGCAGCCGCGATCGCGGGCGCAGAACAGGACCTGTCCGTCCGCCAGCGTTGGCAGACCGCCCGGATATCCCGCCATGCCGGGCATGACGTTGCGGTCCAACGGTTCTGACAGGTTGCGCACCTCGCCGCCGAGCGACAGGAGCAGCAGGCTGAGGTGTCCGGAGTCAGCGGTGGTCCGTCCCGTGACGAGCAGGCCTTCCTCGATCCACGTGACCGTCGCGGCCTGACCGGTGGCGAGCCCGACGAGCTTCGGTTCCGCATGGCCGGCCAGGTCGACCACGTGTACCGGCACGCGGAACGTCAGGTCAGCGTCCTTGTCGCGTGCTCCGGTGAACGCCAGCTGCTTCCCGTCGGGCGACCACGCGGGCGTGCCGGCGAACCAGTCGCCGTCGGTGATCTGCCTGACCTCACGGCTTTCCAGGTCGAGCACGTGCAGGTGAGCGCGAACGCTGCGCAGATAGCCCGAACCGTCTGCCTTGTAGTCGAGCCTGGACGTGGCGATCGGCGCCTTGGCGTCCGCGATGTCGACCGGCGCGGAGAAGGCGAGCTTCGTGCCGTCCGTGCTCCACACCGGCTGGCCCGCGCCGAGCGGCAGCGACGTGACCTGCTCCGGCTCTCCGCCATCGGCGGGCAGCAGCCAGATCTGCGGCGGGCCGTCCTGGGCGCGCAGGAACGCGATGCGGCTGCCGTCCGGCGACCACACGGGCGACTGGTCGGACTTCCCCCTGGTCAGCTGCTTCGCCTTGCCGTCGGCCACCCGCCACAGCGCGCGGTCGTCCCGGTCGGCCTCGCGGTCGGTGGTGCGCAGGACGTAGACGACCCCGGTGCCGTCCGGCGAGATCGCGGGCTGCTCGGGCAGCGCGTAGCCGTACAGGTCCCCAATGGTGATGACAGTGGTGGTCACGATGCGGTCCCCCTCTTGAGTTCGGTGCGGAACAGGTCGAGCACGTTCTGGCCCATGACCAGGGCGATGTCGTCGTCGGGCCAACCGCGTTCGCGAAGCGCTTCGATGACGAGCGGCAGCCCTGCCGGGCCCTCCAGCCCCGGCAGGTACCGGTCGGTGGGCACGCCTTCGATGAACTGGGCCTCGCAGCACGGCGGCGTGACGTCCCGCAGGACCTCCTTCACGAAGTCCGGGCCGAGGCCGACGTGCCGGATGCCCATGACACCCGCGATGTGCTCGATGTGGTCGATCAACCGCTCGATGCGGAAGTCGGATTCGTGCAGGAACGGCGCGAAGAAGTTCACGCACACCACGCCGCCGTTCTGCGCGATGCCTCTGAGTTGCTCGTCGGTCAGGTTGCGGTGGTGGTCGCGCAACGCCCGTGCCGAGGAATGTGTTGCCATGACTGGACGTGTGGCCAGCTCCAGCACGTGCTCGACACCGGCCGCGCTCAAGTGGCTGACGTCGAAGATCATGCCGAGGCGTTCCATCTCGGTGAACGCGGCGACCCCGGCGCGCGTGAGCCTGCTGCCGGTCGCGTCCTCGCCGCTGCCGTCGGCCAGCGCCGTGCGGCCGAAGTGGGCGAGCGAGGCGATCCTGACGCCCAGCCGGTACAGGGTTTCCAGCAGCTCGACGTCCTCGCCGACACCTGGCGCACTCTCCAGCGCCAGTACCAAGGCGATGCGGTTCGATTCAAGTGCCGCGTCGATGTCCTCACCGTCGAAACAGAGTTCGACGGTGTCCGGGTTGCCCTCGGCGATGCGGTGCGCGGCCTCGATCATGCGCAGCGTCTGCCGCAGTGCGCCCTCCGGCCGGAAGACGTCGTCGATGAACACCGGCAGCACCTGCAGGTTCACCCCGCCCGCGTGCAACTGAGGGAGCCATTGGTCGCGGAAGTGCGGCACCCAGCGTTCGACGGGCCGGTGGACGATCGCGTCCAGCAGGTCGTTGTGCGTGTCCGCGATGATCACGAAGCGTCCTCCCACAGGCTGGTGTGCCGCGACGGCGCGGCCGCGAGCAGTTCGCGCGTGTAGCTGTGTCGCGGGTCCGCGAGCACCCGCTCGGCCGGGCCCTCTTCCACGATCTTGCCCGAGCGCATCACCGCGATGCGGTCGCTCACGTACCGGACGACGGCGAGGTTGTGCGAGATGAACAGCATCGACAGGCCCAGCTGCCGTTGCAGGTCGCGCACGAGGTTCAGCACCGCGCCCTGCACCGAGACGTCCAGCGCGGACGTGATCTCGTCGGCGATGATCACCTTCGGCTGGCCGGCGAGTGCCCGGGCGAGGGCGACCCGTTGGCGTTGACCGCCTGACAGGCGTGCCGGGAGTGAGGTGGCGCGGCCGGGGTCGAGGTTGACGAGTTCGAGCAGCCGGGCGACTTCGGCGCGCTTGTCGGTGCCGCGTGGCATGGCTTCGGCGATCGACTCGCCGATGCTCATGCGCGGGTCGAGGGACGAGTACGGGTCCTGGAAGACCATCTGCAGCTTGCGGTGCCGCAACCGTTGGATGTCCGCGTTGTCCAGAAGGATGCGGCCGGCGGTGGGCGGGACGAGACCGACGGCCGCGGCGGCGAGGCTGGACTTGCCGGAGCCCGACTCGCCGACGAGCCCGACGACCTGGCCTGATGGCACGGTCAGGCTGACGTCGTCGACGGCACGGAGGGATCCGTACTGAAGGCTGACCTGCTCGAACTTCAGCTCACTCATCGGAAGCTCCCACGAGTTCGAACTGCCAGCACGCCACCTGGTGGTGGTCCTCGATCTCCCTCAACTCCGGTTCGTCGGTCCGGCACCTCTCGCTCGCCAACGGGCACCGCGGCGCGAACGGGCATCCCACCCCGATCTCCGCGGGCTCCGGCGGCCTTCCCGGAATCACCGCCAGTGGAGCGTCCCGATCCGTCTCCAGGTCGGGCACCGCGGCCAGCAACGCCGTCGTGTACGGGTGCCGCGCCGACGTGAACAGCTCCGAGGTCGGCAGCTCCTCGACGATCCGCCCCGCGTACATCACCAGCACCCGGTCGCAGGTCTGCGTGACCACGGTGATGTCGTGGCTGATCAGCAACACCGCCGCCGACCGCTCCTCCCTGACCCGCGCGAGCAACCGCAGCACCTCCCGCTGCACGGTGACGTCCAGCGCGGTGGTCGGCTCGTCGGCGATCACGAGCCGCGGCTCGCCCATCAGGCCCATCGCGATCATCGCCCGCTGCCGCATCCCGCCGGAGAACTCGTGCGGGTACTGCCGGGCACGCTTTTCCGCCAACGGAATCCGCACGGCCTTCAGCCGGTCCACCACCCGTGCCGCGGCTGCCTTGCGCGACATCCCTTGATGCACCTCGGACACCTCGGCGAGCTGCCGGCCGATCCTGCGCGTCGGGTTGAACGACGTCATCGGGTCCTGGAACACCATCGCGAGCGACGTGCCCAGCTCCCGTTGCGAGGTCTTGGTCAGCGGCTTCCCGGCGAACTCCAGCCGATCGGCCGTGACGACTCCGGGGTGCTCGACCAGCCTGGACACGGCGAGCGCGGTCAAGCTCTTGCCCGAGCCGGACTCGCCGACGACTCCGATCATCTCGCCCTGGCCGATCGTGAGAGACACCCCGCGCACCGGCGTGATCCACCCGTTGGCGGCGGGGAAGGACACCCGCAGGTTCCGCACGTTCAGCAAGCCTTCGCCACTCGGCGACTCCACAGTGGACACTGGTTTCGTCGCTTTCCGCGCAACCTGCCGGTGACCTGCCGCAGACGCCGCGGCCTCACCGAACAGGTTGAACGCCAGCCCGGCCAGCACCACCGCCACCGCCGGACCCAGCGCGGGCGCGGGGGAGATGTAGATCCGGTTCAGGCCCTCGCCGAGCAGCCGTCCCCAGTCGTACGAAGGCGCCTGCACGCCGATGCCCAGGAACGACAGCCCGGCGAAGGCGGTCAGTGCACTCCCTGCCGCCAGGGTCGCGTTGATCACGAGCGGTTCGGCGATGTTGGGCAGGATGTGCCGCAGCAGCAACCGGAACCGCCCCACCCCGCACACCCGTGCCGCCGCGATGAAGTCACGGCCGCTGACGGACGCCGTGAGGGTCTGGGTGAGCCGGGCGAACGACGGCGTGATCGCGAACGCGATGGCCAGCACCGCGCCGATGGTCCCGGTCCCGAAGATCACCGCGAAGAACAACGCCAGCAGCAGTCCGGGGAACGCGACGGCGATGTTCACCGCCGACGTGACCAGCCGGCCGGCCCAGCGCGGCAACACCGACGGCAGCGAGCCCAGGACCAGGCCCGTGGTGACGCCGACGAGCGTGGCCAGCAAGGCGAGCCCGAGCGTGAGCCGGGTCGCGACCAGCACGCGGTAGAAGATGTCGCGGCCCAGCGCGTCCGTGCCGAGCAGATGATCGGGGGATGAGCCTTGCTGGAGTGCGTCGGTGTCGATGGCGTCGGCTTGGGAGCCCCAGAGCAGCGGCGCGAAGACGGCCAGCACCGCCAGCAGCACCAACAAGATGCCCGCGGCCAGGCCTACTGGAGTGCGGAGAGCACGCATCAGGCCTCCCTGATCGTCGAACGCGGATCCAGCAGTGCCAGCACCACGTCGACAGCGAGGTTCACGAGCAACACGCCCGTGCCGTAGACCAACACGATCCCTTGCACGGCCGGATAGTCCTTCTGCTGGATCGACCCGACGATCGTGGAACCCAGCCCCGGCCACGCGAACACGTTCTCCACCAGCACGGTCCCGGCGACCAGGCTCGCGAGCATCATCGCGCCGAGCGTGAGTGTTGCGGTCAACGCGTTCGGCAACGCGTGCCGCACGTACACAAGCCTCGCAGGCAACCGTTTCGCTCGTGCGGTGCGGACGAAGTCGTTGCCCAGCACCGAAAGCAGCTCGACTCGGACGATCCGGGCCAGCACAGCCGCCGGTCCGGTCGCCAATGCCAGCACCGGCAGCACCGAGGAGCCAGGTGCGTCCCGCCCGGCCACCGGCAACAAGCCCAGCGCCACCCCGAAGAGGCTGACCAGACCGACGGCCAGCAGGAACTCCGGGATCGCGGCCAGCACCACGCTCGTGGACGTGAACCCGAGCTCGGCGCCACGACGACGGCCGCCCCTGGTGAGCACCGCCATCACCACACCCACCGGCACCGCCACGACGACCACGACGAGGAACGCCGTCAACGCGAGCTGCACGGTCGCGGGCAGCCGGTCGCCGATCAGGTCCGCTACGGGTGTGCCGGACACCAGTGAGGTGCCGAAGTCACCGGTGAACAGGTCGCCGAGGTAGTGCCAGTACTGCGTCAACAACGAGTCGTTGAGCCCCAACGCTTCCCGGCGGGCGTTGACGACGTCGGGCGAGGCCGTCATGCCCAGCGCCTCGCGCACCGGGTCGCCGGGGATGAGATGGATCATCAGGAACGCCGCGGTCACCAGCACCCACAGCGAGGTCACGAACCGCACCGCCCGCCGCCGGGCGAAGGGCAGCCAGGAGCTGCCCGTCGCCCGCCTCTCGACGACCTGGGTCATGACGCGAGCATCCGGATCGACGCCGGGTCGATGTTGTCGCTGATGGTGAACTTCGCGCCCTTGACGAACGTCGGCACCACGGAGTCGACGTACGGCAGCAGATCGACGGCCTTGACCAGCGCGGCCTCGGCCTTGTTCCAGTGCTCGCAGCCGGTCGAGCCCGGCATCGTCGCGGCCTGCTTCGACTGCTCCTCGAACTCGGCGTTGCGGACGTGCCCGAAGTTCACGCCCTGCGGCGGCACCGGGCCGGACGCGAACGACACCAGCTGGCTGGGCAGCGCGAGCGTCACCGGCGCCATCGACACGTCCCACGCGCCCGTGCCGAACAACGCCTGGTTGAGCCCTGCCGCGTCGACCGGCTGGATGGTCACCTGCACACCGATGGCCTGCCACGCCTGCTGGATCAGCTCGGCGGCCGCGGTGAAGGCCGGACCCAGGACGGTCGGCTGCAGCAGCCTGATCCGCAACGGCTTCCCGTTCCTGGTCCAGCCGGCGGCGGCGAGTGCCTGCTCGGCGGCCGCCTTGTCGTGCGGCGGGAGGTTCGCGCTGACGTTGTCGCCGGTGCAGGGCCGCGGTTCGACCGTCACCACGCTCTTCGACGGCCTGCCCTTGCCGCTGGTCAGCACCTTGCCGACCTGGGCGAGGTCGAGTGCCTGCACGAGTGCGCGGCGCACCGCGGGGTCCTGCGCCGGGAGGCCGTCGGACTGGTTGAAGCCGAGCAGTCCCAGCGGCACCGCCACGTCGACGTGCTCGATCTTCTGGGCGAGCAGGCGTTCCTGGTCGGGACCCGCGATCTGGGCCGCGGTGATCTGCCCGGACAGCAACAGGTTCACGGCGGTCGTCTCGTTGGGCACGACCTTGACGACGACCTTGTCCGGCATGCCCTGCTCGGCCGGGAGGTCCTTGCGCCGGGTGAGGGTGTAGTGGTCGTTCGGCACGATCTCGGAGATCGTGAACAACCCGGTGCCCTGCTCGCCCTTCGTGAGCAACGCGCGGTCGCTCATGCCCTTGGCGCAGACGATCGGCAGCGAGCCGACGTTGGTCAGCAGGAACGCGTCTGGTGCGCCGCTCGTGACGGTGACTGTGTGCGTGGCCTCGTCCGCTGTCGCCGTGGTGCCCGGCATGACCATCAAGCCGACCAGAGGGGACTTGTTCTTCGGGTCGGCGGTGAAGTTGATGTTCGCGGCGACGTCTTGAGCGCTGAGCGGCGTGCCATCGGCACACGTGATGCCTTGGCGCAGCGTGAAAGTGGCCTTCGTGGCGTCGGCGTCCCACTTCTCCGCGAGGCCGGCGACGATGTCACCGTTCGCGGTGCGGTCCACCAGGCGGTCGTAGAGGAACCGGCCGATCGAGCGGGCGACCGTCAGCACGGTGAGCGCCGGGTCGAGCGTGCCGGGGTCGGCGCCGACCGACATCGTGAACGTCCTGCCGTCCGCGAGCGCGCCGTATCCCGTGCTGCTGGACGCTCCGCAGCCGGACACCAGAAGGACTGCGGCCACGGCTACCGCTGTGCGCTTCACGATGTGCTCCGGAGGTGGTCGACGGCGAGGCGCCCGGCACGGCCGATCACCGCGTCCACGGCGGGTTGCCGCAGGTCGAGCGCCTTCGCGCGGGTGAACACGGCGACGGCGTAGCTGCGGCCGTCGGGGTAGGTGACGACGCCGGCCTCGTTGCGGACGCTCGGCAGCGTGCCGGTCTTGGCGGCGACCTGGACGTTCGCGTCGAAGCCCGAGCTGAGCCGGTGCGGCCAGATCTGCTGGACCATGATCCGGCGGACCTGTTCGCACGCCTCGGGTGTGGCCGCGCGGTCGGTCCAGATCGCCTCCAGCAGCGCGGTGATCTCCCTCGGTGTCGAGGAAGTCGTGCGCTCGGGGTCCACAATGGCCAGTTTCTCGAGGAGATCCCACGTGGGTGCGCCGAGCGCTTCCTCGGCCTCCAGCGGAGTCATCGCCAGTTCGGCGGACATGGAGGCGAAGAGGTCCTCGCAGCAGCCCAGGATCCGCGTCCGGTGCAGGCCGAGGTTCGTCAGGACCTTGTCGACCGCGGCCTGGCCGACGCGGTGGAAGATCACGTCCGTCGCCGCGTTGTCGCTCATCGTCATCATGAACAACGCGAGGTCGCGCCAGCTCATCTCGACGTCGTCCGCGCAGCCCGCGGTGCCGATGCCGCCGATGCGGTAGTGGGAGGTGACCTTGGTCCGCTCGGTTTCGACGAGCCGTCCAGCCGCGACTTCCTCGGCGTACGCGACGGCCACCGGGATCTTGAACACCGACGCCAGCACCACCGGGTCGTCGGCGCGGTGGCAGAACTCGTTGTCCGTCCCGATTTCGCGGGCGTGGACGAAGCCTTCGGCTCCTGCTTCGGCGAAGACGTCCGCGATCACTGGGCGACCCGCCGGTCCGCGCGTCCGGTGTGCAGGAACAGCGCGCGGCCGTTCCCGTCGTCCCCGACGAACGCATGCGGCATGTGGATGCCGTGAACCCGTTCCGCGGCAACGAGTGTGTCGTTGCGCCACGGCACCAGCTCGGTCTTGCCGGCGGACTCCGGGCTGAGCTCGGCCATGATCCCCTTGGGGATGACCTCCATCCAGATGCGGCCGTCCTCGTCCTGCGTCACGACCCGCTCGCCGATCGACGACACGTAAACGCCGGTGAACCTGCTGCCGTCGACCGGTTCCGGTTCTGCCGCCGGTACCGGCATACCGGGCATGTCGACGCCGGTCAGCTCGCGCAGGACGTGCCGGAAGACCTCCTCGTACAGGTCCACGGTCTTGCCGCCGTTGGTCAGCAACGCGACCGCGATGCCCTGCTCGGGAACCAGCCGCAGGAAGGCGTTCTGCCCGATCGTGCCGCCGTCGTGGCCGATGACCGTCGCTTGTGGATAGTGGAACAGCTCCCAGCCGAGACCCCACGCGTCACCCATCAGCGCGAGGTCCGGCACCTGCACCTGAACCTGTTGCATGGCCTCGATCGCGGCCGGTGACAGCACCTCGGTCCGCTTGCTCATGTGCATCCGCGCGAACGTCAGCAGGTCGCGTGCCGACATCGACAGCATCGAGCCCGCCGGAGCGTTCGACCGCACCAGCGCCCAGACCGGCGCGACCTGAGGCCCTTGGGCTTCGTCAGGGGTTAGGTGACCGACCGCCGCGCGGAACATGATCGCGTCGTACGCACTGGTCGCGGCGTGGGTGAGGCCGAGCGGCGCGAACAGGTGATCGCGCAGGCACTCGTCGTAGGGCTTGTCGCGAAGCGTTTCGACGATCCGCCCGAGCACCACGTAGCCGGCGTTGTTGTAGCTGAACATCTCGCCCGGCGCGAAGAGCTGCGGGGTGTCGTGCAGTGTGGCGACGTACTTCTCCACGCAGTCGTCGCCACGGCCGGTGTCGGTGAAGAGATCGCCTTCGAACCCGGATGTGTGGCACATGAGCTGCCGCACGGTGATCTGCCGCGCGGCCTCCTCGTCGCCGATGCGGAACTCGGGCAGGTAGTCCCGTACGGGTTTTTCGATGTCCAGCAAGCCCTCGTCGACGAGCTGCATCGCGAGTGTCGTCGTCCACACCTTGGTGATCGACCCGATCTGGAACAGCGAGTCGGTCGTCGTCTCGACCCCGGTGTTCTTGTTCAGCACACCCGCGGCGGCCTCGACCACCTCTTCGCCCGCGGTGACGGCCACGGTGGCACCCGGCACCTCGTACTGGGCGACCAGCCTGGGGAGGTTCTCCCGCAGCCAGTCGTTGATCTCGCTCAGCTTGGACATCCGCGCCTCATCCACGTCGACGTGACTCCGGTCACCGGCAACGCTAGGTACGGCCTGCTCATGTCACCTCGTCGCAGGCGACGAATCTGGCTGCTCGGATTCGTTCGCGTCGACGAATCCGTTCGGTGGTAGAGCAGACTCCACCCCCTGCCGGGCAGCCTGCGTGATCGCCGGCCAGAGGTGCGATTTCCTAGGTTTTCGGTCGTGTTGACCAACGTGATGAGGACAGACGCGCTGTCGCTGCAGGCGGTGCGCAAGGTGTACGGCACGGGTGGCGGTGCCGTGACGGCATTGGACGACGTGACCATCGGCATCCGGCGAGGCACCTTCACCGCCGTGATGGGACCGTCCGGCTCGGGCAAGAGCACCTTCCTGCACTGCGCGTCGGGCATGGACAGGCCGACGTCCGGCCGCGTGCTGCTCGGCGAGACCGACCTCGGTGCGCTGAAGGAGTCGAAGCTGACCGAGGTGCGCCGCGACCGGATCGGGTTCGTGTTCCAGGCCTACAACCTGCTGCCGTCGCTGACCGTGCACCAGAACATCACGCTGCCGCTCCGCCTGGCCGGGCGTCGCGCTGACTCCGCGTGGCTGCGGGAGGTTGTCGGACGGGTCGGGCTCGACGGGCGGCTCGACCGGCATCCGTCCGAGCTCTCGGGCGGTCAGCAGCAGCGGGTGGCGATCGCTCGGGCGCTGGTCGCGCGGCCCGAGGTGGTGCTGGCCGACGAACCGACCGGGGCGCTGGACTCGCGGACGGCTTCGCAGGTGCTGACACTGCTTCGGTCCATTGTGGACGAGATGGGGCAGACGGTGCTGATGGTCACGCACGACCCGGTGGCTGCTTCTGCCGCGCACAGCGTGTTGTTCCTGGCGGACGGGCGGCTCGCGGGGGAGCTGCACGGGCCGACGCCGGAGAAGGTCGCTGAGCGCATGACGCACCTGGGGGAGTGGTGAGTGCGGTGCCGGGGCGCGTGTGCGGGGAGATGACGGGTGCGGTGGTGGGGCGAGTAGGCGGGGAGATGGCGAGCGCGGTGGCGGGGCGTGCAGGCGGGGCTGGGGAGCGGAGACGTGGCGGGGGAACGGTGAGCGCGGTGCTGGGGCGAGCAGGCGGGTTCGTGGGGGCACTGGCGGGCCTGCTGGGCGGGTTCGTCGGAACGGTGGCCGGGCGCATGGGCGCATTTGTGGGGAGTGGTGAGTCGTGCTGACTCTTGCGTGGCAGACGGTGAGGGCTCGCACGAGCGGGTTCGTGGGTGCATTCATCGCGGTCCTGTGCGGCACGGCCCTGGTGGCGGCCTGCGGGATCCTCATGGAGTCCGGGTTTCGCGGCGGCGTGCCGACCCAGCGTTACGCGGCCGCTGACGTGGTCGTCACCGGCGACCGGACGGTGCGCCCGCCGGGTGGTGACGTGCTTGCGGTCGAGCACGCGGCCGAACAGCCGGCCATGCCCGCCACGCTGGTTGCCAAGATCGCCTCGGTGCCGGGCGTGAAGGCCGCGGTCGCCGAGCTGACGTTCCCCGCCGTCGTCGTCGGGCGCGATGGACAGGCGTTGGCGGACAAGCCGTCGTTCGGCCACAACTGGGAGTCGGCGGTGCTGGCGCCGTTCACGCTGAAGGAGGGGAAGGCGCCGGCGGACAACGAGGTGGTGCTGGACTCGGGGCTGGCGGCGCAGGC
>JAVXWK010000365.1:0-4933 GCA_032230575.1 Pseudonocardiales bacterium
CGGAATCGTGTTGATGAACAAGCCGGCCATCTCGGAGATGCCAGGCACGTCCGCGTCCCGACCGGACACAGTGGACCCGAACACGACGTCGGTGCTCTCCAGGATGCCGCCGAGCGTCACACCCCACGCACTGTGCACGGCGACGCTGAGCGACACCCCGGCCGCACGCACCACGTCGTCGAAGCCCTCAGGTGCGTCAACAGCCGTGTCCTCGAACCGTTCCGACGGCTCGTGCCCCTCAACGGTCAGCGACGGACCAGTCAGGCCCTCCAGCTCGGCAGCCCAGACGCGGTCGCTCTCCGCCGCGTCGGCGGAGACGAGCCAGCGCACGTAGTCGGCGTAGCTGCCGCGCGTGTGCACCGAACCCGGCGCGTTGTACTCGGCCAGCAATGCGCGCAGCATCGGCGGCACCGACCAGCCGTCCGCGATGATGTGGTGCACGGTCTGCACGAGCACGTACCGGCCAGGGGCGGTCCGAATCAGCGTGAACCGCATCAACGGCCCGCGGGCGAGGTCGAACCCGGCGACGCGGTCCTGCTCGGCGAACGCCCGGACCTCCGCGTCGGTCATGCCCTGACCGTCCACAGTGGAGAAAGACGGCCGCACTCCGGACTCCAGCACCGACACGACCCGGCCGTCCGCCAGGGACACGAAACGAGCCGCGAGGTTCGGGAACAGCTCCAGCAGTCGCGTGGCGGCGGCTTCCAGCCGTCGTGCGTCAACCGACCCGGTCAACGTCAGCAGCTGCTGCTCGACATACCGGTGCGCCGACTCGTCGTCGAACACCGAGTGGAAGTACAGACCCTCCTGCAACGGCGTCAGCGGCAGCACATCGCGCAACGCCGAGGAGTCCAGCGAGTCCACATCGGACTGGGTGAGCGGCAGCAGGTCGAAGTCGCTGGGGGAGTGGCCACCGGCCGTCAACGCGGCCAGGCCTTCCAGGGCAGCGACGAAATGAGAGCCGATCTGGGCGATGTCGGCCTCCGTGAACACTCCGGAAGGCCACGAGACGACGGTGACCAGCTCGAGCGAGCCATCGGCGCCAGGTTCCGCGGAAGCGTTGAACTCCAGGGCACGCGGCAGCCGCATCGCCGGGTCGCGCTTCTCGCCGAGCTGACCGGCGTTCTCCGCGAGCTGCCAGTCGCCGGTGCCGCCACCGCTGAACCGGCCGAGGTAGTTGAACAGCACCTGCGGCCGAGGCGCGTCGAAGACCTCGTCTCCCAGGTACTTCAGCGCACCGTACGAGACACCGTTCGAAGGCACTCGCGCGAGGTCCTCCTTGACCCGCTTCAAGGCACCGGCGAGATCATCGACACCAAGAGGGTCCACGGTCACCGGGAACAGCGTCGTGAACCAGCCGACCGTCCGGGACAGATCCGGGTCGAGCGGCACGAAGCGGCCCTCACGACCGTGACCCTCCAGCTCGATGTGCGCGAACGTCTGGTCCTGCCCGATGTCGCGCCGCCACCGGGCCAGCGCGACCGCCAGACCGGTCAGCAGCACGTCGTTGACCTTGGCGTGGAACAGCGCGGGCACGTCGCCCAGCAAGGCCGCGGTGGCCGCCGAGCCGAGTGTGAACGTGCGCATTTGTTCGCCCGCAACGACATCCGCGTCGGTCAGCTCACGCCGTCCGAGCGGCTGATCGACACCCGGCAGAGCGCGCGAGTAGTAGTCGCGGTCCGAAGCGAACGAGGACTGCGTCAGCAGCTGGGTCCAGCGGCGGAACGACGTGCCGACCGGCCGCAGCTCGACAGCGGCACCCGACGAGACCTGCTGCCACGCCAGCGCCAGGTCGTCGAACAGGATCCGCCACGACACACCGTCGATCACCACGTGGTGGATCACGAGGACGAGCTGCCGCGCCTCTGGCCGCCACACCGCCCGCAGCACGATGCCCGCGTCCGGGTCGAGCCCTTCGGTCGCGGCCTCGACGCATTCATCCAGCGGCGCGTTGGACTCCTCCCACAACGCGTGCCCGTCCGCAGGGATGTCGAACGACCACCGCGAACCCCGGACCAGCTTGGCGCGCAACATGTCGTGCCGCGCGACGACGGCGTCGAGGATCTGAGTCAGCGCCTCACCGGTGAGGGAAGCAGGTGTGTTGACCACCACGGACTGCACGAACCCGTCGATCGCGTCCGTGGTCTCCCCGAGCCACTGCACGATCGGCAACCCGGCGACAGCCCCGGTCGGCACGTCGTCGTGATCAACGGCAGCACCCTCGCGTGACGCCACGGCGGCGAGAGCACGCGGCGTCCGGTTCACGAAGATCTGCGTGGCGGTGACGAAGATGCCCTCGGCCCGCAGCGCGGACAGCAGCGAGATCGCCAGGATGCTGTCGCCGCCCAGCTCGAAGAAGTCCTGGTCCGCGCCGACCTGCTCGACCCGCAGCACCGACGCGACGGCCGCGCAGATCGCGGCCTCGTCGTCGTTCTCCGCGGCGGTGATCGGCCCGGTGTCCACCACGGGTTCCGGCAACGCGCGACGGTCGAGCTTTCCGTTGGGAGTCAACGGGAACTCACTCATCACCACGATGTGTGCGGGCACCATGTACTCGACGAGGTGCTCGGCCGCCCACTGCTTCACGGCGTCCGAGGTCAGGCTCTCGTCCGACGGCACGACGTACCCGACGAGGTAGTTGCCGCCGGCGGAGTTCTTGCGCACCACGACACAGGTGTGCCGGACCCCGGGGTGCTCGGCGAGCGCGACCTCGACGTCCTCCAGCTCCAGCCGCATGCCGCGGATCTTGACCTGGTTGTCGACGCGGCCGAGGAAGTCGAGCGACCCGTCCGGCGCGAACCGCGCCAGGTCACCGGTCCGGTAGAGGCGCGACCCGTCGGAGGCGAACGGATTCGCCACGAACCGCGATGCCGTGAGGCTCGGCGCGTTCACATACCCGCGCCCCAACAGGAACCCGCCGATGTACAGCTCGCCGCCGACGCCGGGCGGGCACGGCCGCAGCTGGTCGTCGAGCACGTAGAGATCGGTGTTCGGGTTCGCCTTGCCGATCGACGTCGACAGCCGCTCGGCTTCACCCCGGTAGATCACGTGCGAGACGCCGATCGTGGCCTCGGCCGGGCCGTAACCGTGGTACATCGGGATGTCGAGCTGCGTGCGGAACCGTTCGTACAGCTCGGGAGTCAGCACCTCGCCGCCGCACCACACGTGCCGCAGGCTGGACAGTTCGCCGTCCGAAGCGATGTTCAGCAGGACGTCCAGCATCGACGACACCAGGTACACGAACGTCACGCGGTGGCGGGCGATCGTGGCCAGCAGGTGGTGCGGGTCGCGTTCGCCGCCGGACCGCACGACGACGGTCCGGCCGCCGCACACCAGCGGCAGGAAGATCTCGTTGATCGAGATGTCGAACGACAGCGGCGCCTTGAACAGCGACGCGTCCGAGTGTCCGAAGTGGAGGATCTGGTTCACCTGCCACAGCAGGCGTTCGCTGATCGCCTCGTGCCGGATCATCGCGCCCTTGGGGCGGCCGGTCGAGCCGGACGTGAACATCACGTACGCCAGCTGCGCGCCGGCGATCACAACCTCAGCGGGCTCGCCCGAATACTCGGAGAACGCCCAGGAATCCAGATCGACGGCGACCGCTTCGGGTTCTCCTTCAGCGCCGACACCCAGCAGCAGAACGACCTGGGCGTCGGTGATCACGGACTCGCGGCGAGAGGCCGGCCACTGCGGGTCGAGCGGCACGAACGCACCACCGGCCTGCAGCACGGCGAGCAGGCTGATCACCATCTCGGCCGAGCGGTCCAGCGAGATGCCGACGACCTGCTCGGACCTCAACCCGCGCTCGACCAGAAAGCGAGCAAGCTGGTTGGAACGGGCCAGCACCTCGCCGTAGGTGAAAGCGCGGTCGCCGTCGTTGATCGCCACGGCGTCCGGCCGCGAAGCAGCCTGCGTGCGGAACAGTTCGACGATGCTCGGCCGTTCGCGCGGGAACTCGTTGTCGTTCCACCGGGCCAGGTCCGCCAGCCGCTCGTCGAGCGTCTGCGCGGTCAGCGTGCCGATGGCGCGGTTCGGGAACTCGGCGAGGTCGTCCAGCACCCGCTGAGCCGCACCGGCGTCGACGCCAAAGGGCAGCGGAATCCGCCAGCCGTCAGCTTCTTCGGCGACGTCCGACTGCTGACCCTTGTCGGCCCACACGAGCAGGTCTCCGAAAAGCGTTGCAGGCGAGAGCTCCAGCCCGTCAACGACCAGCGAAGGGTCCGCCCAGTGCGTCAGCGCCACCGCACTCGCGACGGCGATGGTCCGCTGCGGGTACTCACCGGCACGGCGCCGAACAGAGGCGATCCGGTCGGTCGAAAGCAGCACCTGTTCCATAAAGGTGAGCCTAACCTAACTACCTGCGGATCCGAATCGCCAAGCAGCCCAAAGTGCCGCGTAACGCCCGTCACGCGCCACAAGTTCCTCGTGCGTGCCGTGTTCGAGAATGCGGCCGGCGTCCAGAACGGCGATCCGATCGGCCGCGATGGCCTGAGTCAGCCGATGTGCGACCAAAAGCGTTGTGCGGCCCCGGCAGGCGGCCAGCGCGGCCCGTTCCAGCGCGGCGGCACCCTGGCTGCCCGCCTCGGCCGTCGACTCGTCCAGCACGACGACGGGGGAGCGGCCGAGCACCAGGCGGGCCAGCGCGATCTGGGCGATCTTGGTCACGTCGAGGCGTTCGCCGCCCTCGCCGACATCCGTCCGCAGGCCCAGCGGAAGCGCTTCGACCCACGAGTCCGCGCCCACCGTTCGCAGCGCGGACATCAGCTCGTCATCGGTCGCATCCGGTGCGGCCAAACGAAGATCCTCGGCGAGCGGACCGGCGAAGACGTGCGCCTCCTGAGTCAGGATGCTGACCAGTGCGCGGGCCCCGGCCTCGTCCACGTCAGCGAGATCGGTCGGCCCGATGTGCACGGATCCGGTCAGCGGAGTCCCG
>JAVXWK010000382.1:0-4486 GCA_032230575.1 Pseudonocardiales bacterium
GGTGTCGTCGTCCCACGGGGTGTTGTTGTGGCCCGGCAGCGACGGGAGCGTGATCGTCTTGCCCCACGGGGTGTCGTCGTCGGAGGCACTGAGGCCCTTGCCCCACGGGGTGTCGTCGCTCGCGATGACCTTGCCCCACGGGGTGTCGTCGTCGGCCTGCGCGGTGCCGGAGAAGAGGGAAAGTGCCAGGGCCGCGGGGACGGCGGAGAGAACCAGAGCGGCAACGGTCGTCTTGCGGATCATGTCGGCCTCCTCATACTTGGTCGGACCTTGGCTTCGAGTTGTGCTTCGGACACCTTCGAGCGGCGTCTGAGAACGAAGTTAGGAGCGCCGCCCATCGCGGCTCTATCGCGCACCCACCGCGTATCAATCGGCCGTGATGGCGGGAGTGAAGTGGCCAATTGAGACGGCTCGACAGTTGATCCGCCAGTCAGCAAACAGCTGTTACTACGCAGGGTGGTGGCTTATCCGCTGAATTAGGTGCGGTGTACCGCAATGGTTGGGTTCGGTTAGCGATCCAAACGAACGTCCTGTGCCGCTCGGAGTAACCTTGATGAGACGTTCAGGCTGCTTGGTGCGATGACGTACGATCGTCGCGAAGCCGCCGGCGACACATGTGAATTCTCAGGTACGCGTACTGCTTGATCTGGTCCGTTGTTCCTATTTGGATCATCTCCAAATGAGATGCCTATTGAGATCGGGCGCATTATGGTGGATCGTGTGCCGATACACAAGAAGGATCTTGACAGTTTTCCCCGCCGGGGCTAACTTTGGAGATCATCACCCATGCGACCGACCAACCTGCAGTCCATGCTAACGGGAGGTCAACGGCAGTAAGTGAAACACTTTCATATAGGAACCCGATCTTGAGGTGACGCCCTGGAAAGCCTTTTTTCGCGTCTTCGGCCGGATTGCAGGAACGTGAGTGACGCCGCATACGTAAATGCAATTACGTCACGAAAAATCCGTAGCGGTAATCGTCCGGAGCGTGAGGTGTTGGGGCTTTGCGAGAGATAAAGGCGCGAGGGGTCGTCCGTCATGAGCTCCGCCCCTGATGAGAAGCTGATTTTCAAGCTGCTCGGCCCGATCGAGGTCATCGGCGCCGAGGAGCAGGTTCAGGTACCACCAGGACGTCAGCAGACGATCCTGGGCGCTTTGCTGCTCGAGGCCAACCGCGTGGTCAGCATGGACCAGCTGATCGACCTCGTCTGGGAGCACACCCCGCCGTCGACCGCACGGGCGCAGATCCAGATCTGCGTGTCCGCGCTCCGGCGGGAGTTCGCGAGGGTCGGCGTCGACGCCCAGATCGAGACCCGTCAGCCGGGCTACCTGCTGCGAGTCGCCGGCGACAAGATCGACACCTTCCTCTTCGAACGCCGCGTGGCCGACTCCGACGCCGCCGTCCGCCAGGGCCGCATGGAGGACGCGTCGGCGGTGCTGCGCCAGGCACTGGCGTTGTGGCGCGGGCCCGCACTGGGCGGCGCCGCGGCCACGTTGCAGAACAAAGCGCTGCGCCTCGACGAGAAACGCCTGTCGGTGCTGGAGAACTGCGTCGACATCGAGTTGTTGCTGGGCCGGCACCACGCTCTGATCGGTGAATTGCAGAGCATGGTGACCGAACATCCGTTGCGGGAACGCCCGCGCGGTCAGTTGATGCTCGCCCTCTACCGATCCGGCCGTCAGTCGGAAGCTCTCGACGTCTTTCGCAGTGGCCGCGACCTCTTCATCGAGCACCTCGGTCTCGAGCCCAGCGACCAATTGCGCAAACTCGAGACCGCGATCCTGACCGACGACGAGGTGCTGCGGCTCGACCAGGAGAAGCCGGTCCCGGTCACGGTGCAGAACGTCGTGTCACCGCACCAGCTTCCGGCCAGCATCTCGGACTTCATCGGCCGCCAGGACGTCGTGGCGCGGGCCGAGACCGTGCTGTCCGGCGACCACATGACCATGCCCGTGGTGAACATCTCGGGCAAGGCGGGCATCGGTAAGAGCGCTCTCGCGGTCCACGTCGCGCACCGCGTGGCCGCCGAGACGTACCCGGACGGCCAGCTCTACTGCGACCTGCGCGGCACCCAGGCCCAACCGGCCACTCCCGCCGAGGTTCTCGGCCGATTCCTGTCCGCTTTGGGCGCCGTGGGCTCAACGTTGCCCGACGGAGTGGACGAGCGCGCGGACATGTACCGCAGCATGCTCGCCAACCGCCGTGTGCTGGTCGTTCTCGACGACGCGGGCAGCGAGTCGCAGGTGCACCAGTTGCTCCCGGGCTCGCAGACGTGCGGTGTCGTCGTCACGAGCAGGACCCGGTTGACCGGTCTCGCCGGATCTCATTTGGTCGACGTCGACTTCATGGACTCCGACGACGCGCTGGAGCTGCTGGGCCGCATCATCGGCACGCAACGCCTGGAGAGCGAACCCGTTGCGGCATCAGCGTTGGTGGATGTCGTCGGAGGTCTGCCCCTGGCGTTGCGCATCATCGGCGCACGTTTGGCCGCGCGCACGCACTGGACGTTGGCGTCGATGGTCGGACGTCTCGCCGACGAACGCCACCGCCTCGACGAACTGGTGCACGGCGACATGGTCGTGCGCGCCAGCCTCTCGCTCACCTACGACGGCCTGGAATCCGACACGTGCCGGGTGATGCGGCTGATGTCGTTGCTGGAAGCGGAAAGCCTGCCGGTCTGGACGGCCTCGGCGCTCACCGACGACGACCGCCACCGCGGCTTCGACCTGCTGGAACGCCTGGTCGACGCCCAGCTGCTCGACGTGGTCGGCAGCGACGTGACCGGCCTGCCGCGCTACCGCTTCCACGACCTGATTCGCTTGTTCGCCAAGGAACAGCTCGCCGTCCACGAGTCCCCGGCCACCCAGCTCGCCGCCGTCGAACGAGTGGCCGGCGGCTGGCTCGCGATGGCCGAACAGGCGCACCAACAGCTCTACGGCGGCGACTTCACGGTCCTGCACGGCAACGGCCGGCGCTGGCAGCCGCACGCCCCGTACCTCGACCAGGTGTTGCAGGACCCGTTGGGGTGGCTGGAAAGCGAGCGCCCGAACATCTGCGCGGCAGTCCTGCAAGCGGCCGACGCTGGCCTGGACGAGCTGTGCTGGGACCTCGCGATGACGCTGGTGACGTTGTTCGAGACGCGCAGCTACCTCGACGACTGGCAGCAGACCCACGAACGTGCCCTGGAAGCCGTGCGCAAGGCCGGCAACAAGCGCGGCACCGCGGCCCTGCTGTGTTCGCTGGGCTCCCTGCACCACAGCCAGCGCCGCATGGAGACCGCGCGCGCCGCCCTGGAACCCGCCCTGGAGCTCTTCATCGAGCTCGACGACTCCCACGGC
Organism: Pseudonocardiales bacterium; assembly: GCA_032230575.1. GTDB lineage: Bacteria > Actinomycetota > Actinomycetes > Mycobacteriales > Pseudonocardiaceae > Lentzea. The sequence continues at coordinate 3,340 of JAVXWK010000382.1, forward strand.
CTCGCTCTGGTGCGCCGCAACCTCGGCCTGCTGGAGTACAACGAGGGACGGCCCGAGCTCGCGACCCGGATCTTCGAGCAGTCGCTGGCGGGCTTCAAACGCGTCGGTGACGTCGTCGGTCAGGCCTATGTGGTGTCTCAGCTCGCGCAGCTTTCCCTGGACCGCGGCGAACACGAGCTCGCGGTGGGCCAGCTGCGCGGTGCTCTGGGGATGTGCCGGGAGATCTCCAGCCCGCGCGTCGAGGCCCAGGTGCTGTACCGGCTCGGCGGCGCGATGCTGGTGCAGGGCCGCTACGAGCAGGCGCAGCAGCTCATCACGTCGGTGCTCGGCATGGTGCAGCGCTCCGGCGACACCGTCGGCGAGAGCTACGCGCTGCACTCCCTGGGGCTGATCCACGGCCGCATGAGGATGTTCGCGGAGGCCGGGCGGCTGCTGCGGCGCGCGATCCGGCTGTGCGAGGAGAACCTCGACCGGGTCGGGGCGGCACGGATCCGGCTGGACCTGGCACAGCTCGTGTCGCAGAGGGGCGAGACGTTCCACGCGATCGCCATCGTGGAGCAGGCGATGATGACGTTCCAGGAGCTGCGGCTCGCACTCTGGGAGAGCAAGGCGCTGGCGGTGCTGGAGAAGATCACCGCCGAGAACCCGTTGCCCGCCACCGTAACGTCGAACGGCGGCGCGCGCTAGTAGCCCGCCACAACCAAGCAGCCGGCTACGTCGTCGGGACCAGCGAGTCGATCATCTTCTGCAGCTCGGCCTCCTTGGGCAGCGGCTTGGTCGTGCCGCCTCCACCACCCTCGAGGTCGCCGTTCACGACGAACGTGTGCAGCTTGTTGCTGCCGTTCAGCATGACGACCTTGACCATGCCCTTGCTCGCCAGGCACTTGTTGCCGGTCTGGGTGACCGTGGCGTCGATCTGCACGCCGTCGACGACGACCTTCTTGCCGTCCTTCTGGGTGTGCTGGATCTTCACCGGCTTGGGTTCCGCGGTCGTCACCTTCGGGTCGCCGCCCGACGAGTAGTACTGCGCGGCGAGGGCCTTGGTGAAGTCGGTGGCCGCCTTGGTGATGTCGCTCTTCGGGAGCAGGGTGCCGCCGTTGGTGCCCTTGGTGAACGGCTTGCCCTCACAGGTGTAGTCACCGTAGGT
>JAVXWK010000406.1:0-8876 GCA_032230575.1 Pseudonocardiales bacterium
GCATCTCGTCGTAGAGCGTCAGGTGGAAGCCGGGGTTGGCGGGGTCGCGGGCGGAGGAGACCGGCGTCGTCGGGATGCCGTGCCACGCATAGGCGCAGCTGCCGTCCGCGAACTCCAGTGCGGGCCCATCGTCGTTGTGCGGCGACGAATTCTCGTCGACGTGCACGACTGTTGGCCGTTCGGCCATGACGCAGACGTCTTCACCGGGCCACCACCAGCCGGTCGACCGGACCTGGGTCTCCCACAGGTCGAACAGCGCGAGATCGACCGGGTCGAACCTCGTGCCGAGCAGCCGTTGGGCGTCGAGCTCCGCGAGCCAGAAGGTGTCGCGCCGACCTGTCCAGCCGACACCGGTGGACGCGTCGTGCATCATCGATCTCACCAGTTGCGCAAGGCATCTGGAGGTGCGCCGCAGTTCCCTGCGGAGGCGGCTCGGAGCACCCTGCCAGTCGGTGCGCTCACGCATTCGTTGGACGAGGTTCGAGAGCTGTGCGCCGAGCTCTGCCTCGACGACCAGCCAGTCGTCTTCGAAGCAGATGACTTCATTGGCGGGCAACAGTTTCGCGGCTTCCGCGGGCGACCGCACCCAGACGAACTCCGGTGGTGGCCTGCCGATGGACGCGTAGAGCTGCGCCACGGCCTCCTCGGCCGCCGGGCGATCAGCGGGTGCGGTGCTCAGCGCATGGCTCAGCCATTCATCGCGGAGCTGAAGGAGAGAGCGGGCTTCGAGCCCGCCCGGAGCGCTCACAGCGCGAGGGCGTTACCGCCCTTTCGAGTCGACATGCGGAAGATCGTGACACCAGGAAGCCCGCTCGCGCAAGCACGAAAATATTCCCGCCCCAACGAGCTTTCCCACCCCGTGGCCGTCCCAGCAGCCGACGCCGGACCGCGCACAGAATGCGAGGACAAGACGAGAGGGGGACCGGTGGGGTCACCACTGCACCTGGCCGTCGCACTCCAGGCGACCGGCGACGAGGCGTTCAGCGCGAAGCACTGGGTGGAGCTCACGAGAGAGGCTGAGGAGGCGACGCTCGACTTCGTCACGTTCGACGACGAGCTGGGCGGCGAACCCGGCCTCGACGCGGTGCTCAGAGCCGCCCGCGTCGCGCCGCTCACCACGCACATCGGTCTCGTCCCGACGGCGGTGGTCACGCACACCGAGCCGTTCCACCTGTCGAAGGCGATCGCCACGCTGGACTTCGTGAGCCGCGGCCGCGCGGGAGTGCAGCTCGACACAGCGCCCTATCCGTTGCACGCCAGGCACTTCGGTCGCCGCGAGGTGCTGGACGACCTGTGGGAGGAGGCAGCGGACTTCGCCGAGGTGCTCAGAAGGCTGTGGGACAGCTGGGAGGACGACGCGGAGATCCGCGACGTCGCCACCGGCCGGTTCGTGGACCGCGAGAAGCTCCACCACATCGACTTCGAGGGCCGCTGGTTCAGTGTTCGGGGGCCGTCGATCACACCTCGCCCGCCCCAGGGGCATCCGCTGATCGCCGCCACCCACCCCGGTTTCGCGGACATCGTGTTCGCCCAGGATCCGAAGGCGCCGGCGGAACGAGTCTTCCGCGACGTCACCGGTGTGCCCGAGATCGATCAGCTGCAGGACTGGCAGGAGCAGGGTTTCGCCGGCTTCCGATTCCACGTGGAAGACCTGCACGAGATCACCCGCGGCCTCGTCCCCGGGCTCCGCAAACGCGGCCTGTTCCGAAGCGCCTACGAGCACAGGACGTTGAGAGGCCACCTCGGCCTGCCCAAGCCCGCCAACCAGTACGCCTAGGAGGAGCGAGATGACCAAGCAGATCCACCTCGCCGCGCACTTCCCCGGCGTGAACAACACGACGGTGTGGAGCGACCCGGAGGCGGGCAGCCACATCGAGTTCGACTCGTTCGTCCACTTGGCACAGACGGCGGAACGCGCGAAGTTCGACTTCTTCTTCCTCGCCGAGGGCTTGAGGCTGCGCGAGCAGGGCGGCCAGATCTACGACCTCGACGTCGTCGGCAGGCCGGACACGTTCACCGTCCTCGCCGCGCTCGCCGCCGTGACCGACAGGCTGGGTCTCGCCGGCACGATCAACTCGACGTTCAACGAACCGTACGAGGTGGCCAGGCAGTTCGCCTCGCTCGACCACCTGTCGGCAGGCCGCGCCGCCTGGAACGTCGTCACCTCGTGGGACGCGTTCACCGGTGAGAACTTCCGGCGCGGGGGTTTTCTCAAACAGGAGGACCGCTACAGCAGAGCCGAGTCCTTCCTGCGGACCGCGTGGAAGCTCTTCGACACCGGCATCGGCAAGTTCGAGCACCAGGACGAGCACTTCGACATCAGCGGCACCTTCGGAGTCCCGCAGTCATCACAGGGCCGCCCGGTGATACTGCAGGCGGGCGACTCCGAGGAGGGCAGGGAGTTCGCGGCTGCCACCGCCGACGCGATCTTCTCGCGCCACGGGACGCTGGAGGCGGGCCAGAAGTTCTACCGCGACGTGAAGGACAGGCTCGCGAAGTACGGCCGCACCGAAGACCAGCTCGTGGTGCTGCCCGCCGCGACGTTCATCCTCGGCGACACCGACGCGGACGCCCAGGAGAAGGCCGCCGCGGTAAGGCGCCGGCAGGTCAGCGGAGCGACCGCGATCCGGTTCCTCGAACAGGTGTGGAACCGCGACCTCAGCGGCTACGACCCGGACGGCCCTCTGCCCGATGTCGAGCCGCTGACCGGCGAGAACACCATCGCGAAGGGCCGGGCGAGCGTGCGGATGTTCAAGGACCCAGTGGCGACTGTAAGGGAGTGGCGGGAACGGGCGGCGGCCAAGAACCTGTCGATCCGCGACCTCGTGATCGACGTCAGCGCGCGGCAGACGTTCATCGGCTCGGCGGACACCGTGGCCACCCAGATCAACGATCTCGTGCAGCAGGACGCGGCGGACGGGTTCATCCTCGTGCCGCACGTGACGCCGGGCGGGCTCGACGAGTTCGCGGACACGGTTGTGCCGCTGCTGCAGGAGCGCGGCGTGTTCCGCGCCGACTACAGCGGTCCAACTCTGCGGGATCACCTCGGTATCCGATAGTTGTTCACCACGTGGACGTCCTTGCTCAGGCAATCGCGCGCTCCTTAACGTGAGCCGCGTTCTGCAAGTGCTCTCATCTGAGCGCAGGGAAGGGAGGGCGGGAATGGTCTTCGCCCTGTTCCTGTCCTCCCGCTGAATCCCGCCTGCCCCGACAAGGACTCGCCATGTCTTCCGGCACCCTCGCCCAACCGTCCACAAAGGACAGATCCGACGACCTGGCCGCGTTACCCGTGGTCGCGGCCCGCCACCCGTGGCGGTGGGTCGGCGTCGTCGCCGTGCTGGTGCTCGTGGCGCAGTTCGTCCACGGCCTGGTCACCAACCCCGCCTGGGACTGGCCGACGTTCGCCCGCTACTTCACCGCCCAGTCGATCCTGACGGCGGTCGGCACCACGATCGTGCTGACCATCTCCGGCACGGTGCTGGGCTTCGCGCTGGGCATCGTGGTCGCCGCGCTCAGGCTCTCGAAGAGCCCGTTCCTGCGGGCCGTCGGCTGGGCCTACATCTGGGCGTTCCGGTCGATCCCGCTGATCGTGCAGCTGCTGTTCTGGTTCAACATCTCCTATCTCTACCAACGGCTCAGCCTCGGCATCCCGTTCGGCCCGGAGTTCGTCACCTTCGAGACCGTCGAACTGATCAGCCCGATGGGCGCGGCCGTGCTCGGGCTGGCGCTGCACCAGGCCGCGTACGCCGCCGAGATCGTCCGCTCCGGCGTGATCTCGGTCGACCGCGGTCAGCTCGAAGCCGCGGCCGCGCTGGGCATCCCGAGGTTCCGGCAGTTCCGCAGAATCGTGCTGCCTCAGGCGATGCGCGCCATCCTGCCCAACGCCGCGAACGAGGTGATCAGCCTCTTCAAGGGCACGTCGGTGGTGTCGGTGATGGCGATCGGCGAGCTGTTCTACCAGGTGCAGGTGATCTACGGCCGCAACGCGCGGGTCGTCGCGCTGCTCATGGTCGCGACCGTCTGGTACATCATCCTGACCACGCTGCTCTCGATCGGCCAGCACCACGTCGAGCGCTACTTCGCCCGAGGAGACCGCCGGTGATCGAGGTTTTGGGCGTGCACAAGAGCTTTGGCGACAACGAGGTGTTGCGCGGGGTCTCGCTGGAAGTCGCCGCGGGTGAGGTCGTGGTGGTGCTGGGCCCGTCCGGCTCCGGCAAGTCGACGTTGCTGCGCACCATCAACCACCTGGAGAAGGTCGACCGCGGGTTCGTCAGCATCGACGGCGACCTGGTCGGGTACGAGCGCCGTGGCGGCAGGCTGCACGAGCTCAAGGAACGCCAGATTCTCAAGCAGCGCAGGCACATCGGGTTCGTGTTCCAGAACTTCAACCTGTTCCCGCACCTCACGGCGCTGCAGAACATCGCGGAGGTCGCACCGGTCGCCGACGCACGACGGTTCCTGACGAGGGTCGGCCTGGCGGACAAGGAAGACGCCTACCCGCGCCAGCTCTCGGGCGGCCAGCAGCAACGCGTCGCGATCGCGCGAGCCCTTGCCACGCAACCGAAAGTCGTGCTGTTCGACGAACCGACGTCAGCGCTCGACCCCGAGCTGGTCGGCGAGGTGCTGGACGTGCTGCGCGACCTCGCCCGGTCCGGCACGACGATGATCGTGGTCACGCACGAGATCGGTTTCGCCCGCGAGGTGGCGGACCGGATCGTGTTCATCGACCAGGGCGTGATCGTCGAAGAGGGAACGCCCGCCGAGGTGCTCGACAACCCGGTCCACGACCGCACCAGAGCGTTCCTGTCCAAGGTTCTCTAGAAGGAGTCTGTTGTGCGCACACCGCTTCTCGCCGCTCTCACGCTGATCCTCGCCGCCTGCGGAACTGCCGAGAGCGAGCCCGCCGGCCTGAACGTGAACCTCGGCCCCGACCAGAACCGCGTGACGGCGGCCAAGGACGAGAAGATCGCGTCGAAGGTGCCGGAGAAGTTCCGGGCGAAAGGCGAGCTCGTCATCGGCGGATCCGCGGGCACAGCACCACCTCTGCGCTTCTACGCCACCGACGACAAGACCGTGATCGGCGTCGAGACCGACATCGCCGCACTGGTCGCGGACACCCTCGGCCTCAAGCCGCGGCTGGAGGTGTCGTCGTGGGAGAACCTTTTCGTCGGCCTGGACAGCGGCAGCTTCGACGTCGGCCTGTCGAACATCACGGTGACCGAGGCGCGCAAGGAGAAGTACGACTTCGCGACGTACCGGCTGGACACGCTGGCGTTCGAGGCGAAGAAGGGCGGCGGCTGGCGTGTCAAGGAGCCGAAGGACGTGGCGGGCAAGGTCATCGCCGTCACCTCCGGCACCAACCAGGAGAAGATCCTCGTCGACTGGAGCACCCGCAACGTCGCCGCCGGCCTGCAGGCGACCGACATCAAGTACTTCCAGAACTCCTCGGACTACTACCTCGCGCTGCAGTCCGGCCGCATCGACGCCTACCTCGGCCCGAACCCGACTTCCGCCTACCACGCGGCGACCTCCGGTCAGACCGAGGTGATCGGCAACTTCTCCGGAGGCGCGTCGGTCCAGGGCAAGATCGCGGTGACCACCAAGAAGGACAACGGTCTCGTCGCGCCGGTCCAGGAAGCGCTGAACCAGCTGATCGCCAACGGCAAGTACGCCGAGGTGCTCAAACGCTGGGGCCTGTCCGACGAGGCCGTGCCCACGTCGGAGATCAACCCGGTCGGTCTGCCGAAGTCGTGAGGACACCGTCATGCGATTCAGCATCACCATCGACACCGACGACGAGGAAGCCGCCGTCCGGCTGCTCGGCGCGTTGAAGGAATCGGGTCTGGTTCAGGCCACAGAAGCCGTGGTCGACGAAGCGGAAGTGAGGATCCTGCCCGACACCCGGCAGGTCCTGCTCCGCGACTCGGCCATCGAGCTGACCAGGCTGGAGTTCGAACTGCTGCTGCACCTGTGCTCGAACCCTGACCGCGTGCACCGGCGTCGTGAGCTGCTTGCCGCGGTCTGGGGTGTCAACGACGACTACAGCGGCGCCCGCACCGTCGACGTGCACGTCCGGCGAGTGCGGCAGAAGCTCGGCGACGCGGCGGACGTGATCCAGACGGTGCGCGGCGTCGGCTACCTCGTCGCGTCCAGCGGCCGGGTGCGGGTCGAGCGGTCGCCGAACGTCGTGCGGTTGGCTGATCGACGGGCCGGGTAAAGCAGTTGCACCGCCCAGGGGCTCGGTGTTGCATGGCTCCGAGCCGCTGGGGAGTGATCGAATGCCTGACGTGTCCGTTGTGGATGAACTGATCCGCACGCAGTTCCCGCACTGGCACGGTCTCCCGCTCACCCGCGTCGAGCACGGCGGCACCAGCCACGCCCTCTACCGCCTCGGCGACGAGCTCGCGGTTCGGTTGCCGAACCGCGAGTGGTCGAGTGGCCAGGCCGAACGCGACGCCGCGATCCTGCCGCTGGTCGCCCGCCACCTCCCGGTCGCCGTCCCGGAACCGGTCGCTCTGGGCGAACCAGGCCCCGGCTGCCCGAACCGCTGGGCCGTCGTGCGCTGGCTGTCCGGCACGACCGCCACCGTCGACGAGGTCCGCGAGGACACCCCGATCCGGTTGGCTTCGTTGATCCACGCCTTGCAGCGCATCGAGGTGACCGGGAAGCAGTGGCGCCCTCATCGCGGGAACGCGGAGCAGGAGAAGTACGACGACGACGTTCACCAGGGCATCGCCGCGCTCGGCGGCGATCCGCGGCTGACGGCACTGTGGCAGGAAGCGCTCGACGCACCGCGATGGGATGAACCTCCTCGCTGGCTGCACGCCGACCTGCACAGCGGCAACATGCTCTTCACCGACGGCTCATTGTCCGGCGTGATCGACTGGGGGTGTGCCGGTGTCGGTGACCCGGCGGGCGACCTGATGCCCGCGTGGCTGTTCTTCGACGCCAAAGGCAGGCGCGCGTTCCGGCGTGAGCTGAGCTTCGACGACGCGACGTGGGCGCGGGCGCGTGGCTGGGCGCTGAACCTCGCGGTGGTCGGCCTGCCGTACTACCGCGACACCAACCCGGTCTTCGCGGACATCTGCCGGCACACGCTCGAGCAGCTATTGACGGAACGCACCGGGTGACACGCCTGTCTCGCGGGTGAAGAACTTGGTGAAGTTGGTGGCCTCGCTGAACCCGAGCCGGTGCCCGATCGCCGCGGACGACAGATCGGTGTGCACGAGCAGTCTCTTGGCTTCCAGCGCGACTCGCGCGTCGATCAGCGTCTTGGCGGACCGGCCTGTCGCGGCCAGGCAGATCCGGTTGAGGCTGCGCAACGAGTAACCGATGCGTGCCGCGTACTCGGCCGCGTTGCGCGTGGCTGCGAACGACCGCTCCAACTCCTGCTGGAAGCGTTCGAACCGGCCGACACCGTGCGCGAGATCGGCTTTCGTCGGCAGGCGGGCGATCCGCAGCAGCAACGCGCCGAGCAGCTGCCGGAGCAGGTCGACCGGCTCGTTCGTCAGCACGTTGCGGCGGTACTCCTGCTGGAGCTCCCGCACGGCACGGACGAGAACCGCCTGCTCCGGCTTGGGAACGGTCCGTTCGACCGGGCCGAACGGGCTGAGCGGCAGCGAGGGGAAGGCCGGGGTGAAGAGCACCACGGACGCCTCGGCGTCGCCGTCCGGCAGGCGCAGCACGCGGCCGGGGCTGACGTGCAGCAGCGTGCCGGGCGAGCACGGGTGGTCCACGAAATCGACCATGGTGGTGGCGTGGCCGGCCGTGACCAGGAACAGCTGGTGGAAGTCGGTGCGGTGCACCTTCGTGAGGGTGTCGGCGCTGAGTCTGCGCCGGAGCACGGCGAGGTCGACGACCTCCAGCCCCAGCTTCCCGCGGTCCGGGTTGCTGAAGCCGAACTGCGCGACCTGTCCACTTCTGACCATGATGAGGCGTGATCCTACCTCGATCTCGGCGCGCCGGCGGGACATCGTTGCGCCCATGGACAACAAGGAACTCGTTCTCAAGGCCGCCGGCGAACTGTTCGGCGACAAGGATCCGTCCGCTGTGGACCGCTGGGTCGCGCCGGACTACCGCCAGCACAGCGCACTCATCGGTGACGGCCCGGAGGCGCTGCGCTCGCTGGTCGCCGGCTTGCCTTCAGGCTTCCGCTACGAGCTCGCTCGCGTGATCGCCGACGGTGATCTCGTTGCGCTGCACGGCATCTACCACGGCTTCGCGCCGGAACCGCTGGTGGCGTTCGACCTCTTCCGCGTGGCCGGCGGCAAGCTCGCCGAGCACTGGGACGCACTCACGCCCGTGGTCAGGGAGACGGCCAGCGGACGGTCCCAGACGGACGGTCAGGCCCAGCCCTCGGACGCGGACACCTCGCAGTCCCGGGCCTTCGTCCGGGAGTTCGCACAGCGGGTGTTGCAGGACGCCGACTACACGGTGCTTACCGACTACATCTCGACCGAGACCTACCTGCAGCACAACCCCGAGGCCGCGGACGGGCTCACCGGGTTCGGGGCCGCCGCCGCGAAGTGGGCCGGGCAGGGCAAGCAGCTCGTCTACAAGACCGTGCACAAGGTCGTGGCCGAGGGCGATCTCGTGCTGCTGCAGTCCGAGGGCGAGTTCGGCGAGCCGGTGGCGTACTGGGACCTGTTCCGGGTCGAGGGCGGCAAGATCGTCGAGCACTGGGACGTGGTGGCGCCTGTTCCAGCCACGTTGCCGCACACCAACGGCCTGTTCTGACGGCGTGGGAACCGGCATTGCCGCCTCCGTGCCGGCCGGAGGCGGCTGCTGGTTCGTCAAACAGCGCGGCGAGGCCATAGCACAGCGCGCCATCCGCGAACTGGCGTAATGCGCCCCGCCATCTGGGGCCATTCGTCAGG
>JAVXWK010000442.1:0-12004 GCA_032230575.1 Pseudonocardiales bacterium
ACCGACGGTCTCGATCACCCGATGTACCGGAACACGGTCGAGGAGATGTGGCCGGACGACCCGCCACACGTTCCGCGCGACGTGAACCCGACCGCGGCCTACGTCAGGTCCTTCTACGTTCCCGAAGGGTGGGGTGATCGGCGAACGTTCCTCAGGTTCGAAGGTGTGACCGCCGGCTACTTCGTGTGGGTCAACGGGAAGTACGCCGGGTACGACCAGGGCGGGTACACGCCGGCTGAGTTCGACGTCACCGACCTGCTGGTGGCAGGGCGGAACCGGCTCGCGGTGCAGGTGCACAGGTGGGGCGCCGGGTCGTACCTGGAGGATTACGACCAGTGGCGCTACAGCGGCATCTTCCGGTCGGTCTGGATGTACTCCGCGCCGGACAAGCGGATCCGGGACGTCTCGATCACCACCCAGGGCTCGGTGCTCACGGCCGATCTCGACCTCACGGCCCCCGGCGCGGTCTGGGGTGGTCTCTACGACAAGGACCGCCGGCTCGTTGCTGAGTCCACCGGTTCTGAACGGCTCGTGCTACCGGTGCGGGATCCGTTGCGGTGGAACGACGAGACGCCGAACCTCTACACGTTGGTGCTCAAGCTCGACAACGGGTTCGTGACGCGTGAGACGACCGGGTTCCGGGACATCACCATCTCGGACCGACAGCTCAAGGTCGACGGCAGACGCGTGCTGTTCAAGGGCGTGAACAGGTCCGAGACCGATCCGGACCACGGACGTCACGTGCCGCGGGCGAACCAGCGCCGCGACGTCGAACTGATGAAGAGCCTGCACATCAACGCGGTCCGGACGTCGCACTACCCGAGTGATCCGTACTTCTACGATCTCGCGGACTCGCGCGGGATGTGGATCGCGGACGAGATGGACGTCGAGACGCACGCGCACGAGAACTGTCCCGAGGACTGCCTGGCCGACCGTCCTGAGTGGAGTGACGCGTTCCTCGACCGGTTCGTCGCGATGGTCGAGCGGGACAAGAACCACCCGAGCGTTTTCATGTGGGACACCGGGAACGAGGCCGGGCTCGGGGCGGCGCACTACCGGATGGCGGAGTGGGCTCACGCGCACGAACCGTCGAGGCCGCTCTACCACCAGCCGAACAAGCCTTCCGGGGACGCGCCGTTCGCGCACGTCTGGGGACCGCGCTATCCGTCGCCGGAGAAGTTCGCCACGCAGGTCGCGCAGACGACCAAGCCGCTGATCATGGGCGAGTACGCGCACGCGATGGGCAACAGCCTCGGCAACTTCCGCGAGTTCTGGGACGTCATCCGGGCCAACCCGCAGGCGCAGGGCGGGTTCGTCTGGGACTGGGCCGAGCAGAACATCCGCCAGCCGTTGCGGATCTCGCCCGACTCGTCCGGCAACGGGATCCTCGCGCACGTCACGGGGTTGCCATCCACTGTGGACGGACATCGGGGCAGGGCCCTGGAGTTCTCCGGGCTGGACGACTTCGTCGAGGTGTACCGGGCTCCGTTGCTCGACCTGCTCGGGCCGCTGACGCTGGACGCCTGGGTGAAGCCCGCGCGGCCGTTCACGGACTTCACGATCGTCGCCAAGGGCAACCAGTACGGGTTGCGGATGGCCGATGCCGCCACGCTGGAGTTCTACGCGGGCGGCAAGGTGCGGGCGCCGGTGCCCGCCGACTTCTACGACAGGTTCCACCGCGTCACCGGCAGGTACGAGGGCGGCCGGCTGGCGTTGCTGATCGACGGCGTCGAGGTGGCGTCCGTCGCGCAGGCCGGGCCGGTTCCTCGGTCGGCGCATCCGGTGAACATCGGGCGCAACGCCGAGACCATGCGCGAGAAGTACGAGGGACGGATGGCGCACGGGATCATCGACGACGTGCGGATCTCGGACGGGTCCCGCGTGGTGCTGGCGCTGGACTTCGACCGCGAGGAGCGCCGCGGCACCTATCTCTCGCACGGGCAGAGCGTGGCGGGCGTGGACGGCGTGGTGGACGCGGACCGGAACTTGCAGCCGGAGACCGCGCAACTCGCGTGGGTGCACCAGCCGATCAGGTTCTCGTTCGCCGACGGAGTGCTGACGGCCGCCAGTGAACGGGTCTTCGCGCCGATCGCGGGTGAGCTGCGGTGGAAGGTGATCGAGGGCTCGCGGACCGTGCTCGCAGGTTCTTCGCGGGTGTCGGTCGAGCCTGGCGGTTCGGTGCGGGTCGTCGTGCCGCCGTCCAGCGCCGCCGCGGAACGGTGGCTCAACGCTGAGCTGATCGTGGACGGCAAGGTCTACGCGCACGACCAGTTCTCGTTGGGTGGCAAGGCGTCCGCTGCTGAGCCCGTTGGCCGCGCCGAGGTTTCGGAGACGGCGGACGAGGTGATCATCAGCGGGCGGGGCTTCCGGTACGTCGTGCAGAAGGGTTCTGGTGCGCTGACGTCGATGCGGGTGCGGGGCGCGGAACTGTTGCAGGGCACCAAGCTCGACGTGTGGCGGGCGCCGTTGAGCAACGAGACAGCGTCCTGGGGCACCGACGAGTCGCTGCAGTGGCGCGCGGCCGGCCTGGACCGGTTGCGCACCAAGGCTTCCTCGGTCACGGTCAGCGGTTCGAAGATCACGGTGAAAGCGGTGGCCGCCGCGGAGGACGTGAGCGATGCGGCGTTCGAGCAGACGCTGACGTACGACGTCGACGCGGCCGGAACAATTCGCGTGGGGCAGGAAGTGGTGCCGACCGGGCGGATGCGGTCGTTGCCTTATCTGCCGCGGATGGGAATCGCGCTCGCGGTACCGGAGCGGTTCGGGAAGTTCTCCTGGTACGGGCGCGGGCCGGGCGAGAGCTACAACGACCGCGAGGGCGGCACGCCGATGGGTGTGTGGCGATCGACGGTCGAGAAGGAATACGTGCCTTATGACCGGCCGCAGAGCAATGGCAACCACACCGACACGCGCTGGGCATTGCTCACCGACGGAATGAACGGACTGATGGTCGCGGGTGCGCCGGACGTGTCGGTGAGCCGGTACGACGAGCTCGACCGCGCCGAGTACGGGTTCCAGCGGCAGCGCAACGCCGGGTGGACCACGTTGCACGCCTCAGCGGCGGTGACCGGGGTCGGCGACACTCCGAACCCGGTGCGGCCGCGGTTCCAGGTGCGGGCGGACCAGACCCACACGAGTTCGCTGATTCTGCGGCCGTTGACCGTCGCAGAAGCGGTGCGGGGAATTCCAATAGGGGGTTGATTCGTCTCAATTCGCGGCTCGGTTTGGGACGTTCGGACGTTGTGCGGCGTGCATTTGGGCTGTTCAAACCGGTTTTGTGAGTAGTGGTGCAGTTATGGCGGGATCCTGTCAATCGCAATTGGACGACATTTCTTCGCGCCGCATTCGCTCCTAGAATCGCGCGCATGTGGTCGTCGGTGAACGCGCGCACCCGTCTGGTGGGACGGGAACGCGAGCTGTCCGCCGTGCGACGCCTTCTGCGCAAGCACCGCCTGGTGACGCTCGTCGGTTCCGGCGGTGCGGGAAAGTCCAGGCTGGCGGCCGAGTTGTGCCCCGGCGAACCCGGCACAGCCGTCGTCGAGCTCGAGGCCGTGCACCGGCCGGACCTGCTGTGGCACGTGGTCGCGTTCTCACTGAACGTGTGGGAGGAGCCGGGCTCGACGCTGCCCGAGACGGTCGCACACGCGTTGTCCGATCACCGCTTCCTGGTGCTGGACAACTGCGAGCACCTGACCCGCGAGGCCGCCGAGGTCGTCACGGAGCTGCTCGCGCGATGCCCGCGGCTGCGGGTGCTCGTCACGTCTCGCGAACTCCTGGATCTGGCCGGCGAGATGTGTGTCGAAGTCGGCCCGCTTTCCGCCGCCGACGCGCGCACGTTGTTCGTGGCCTGCGGTGGTGCCGCGGAACTGGCCGATCCGCTGCTGGACTGCCTGCCGCTGGCGGTCGAGCTCGCCGCGGCCAGGACCGACGTGCCCGCGCGGCACCGTTCGCTGGACGCCGTGATCAGGTGGAGCTACGACCTGCTGTGCCCGGCCGAGCAGTCCGCGCTGCGCAGGCTTTCCGTGCTGATCGGCGACTTCGACCTCGACCTGGCGTCGGCGGTGTGCGCCTGCTCCGACGACATGGTGCAGCTGATGACTTCGTTGCGCGCCAAGTCGTTGGTGGTCCGATCGCAGCCGTCGTCGTCGAGCGCGCGGTTTCGCGTGCTCGAGTCGATCCGCCTCTTCGGCTTGGCGCGCCTGGAGGAGTCCGGCGAGACGGACGCGACGTTCGACCGGCTGATCACCGTGCTGACGCGGATGATCCGCATGGTGGCGTGCGCCCCGTCGATCGCCACCGAGACCAACGCGTGGCTCGACGGCCAGGAACACCAGCTGCTGCACGCCGTCGCCCGCCTGCCGCGCACCGACCCGCGGCACACCTGGCTCGTCGCAGCCGTCGTCCACGTCTGGTACCTGCGCGGCGCGTACGGCGAGGCGATGCGGCTGGCCGCGGAGACCCTGTCGTGCGGGCAGCTTTCGGATCACGCGGAGATGCTGCTGTTCCGCGCCGCCTGGCTGGCCGGCTTCCTGGGCGACGGGAAGGAGTCGCTGCGGCTGGCCGAGGCTCTGGTCTCGCACCCTGCTGTGAGCCAGCCGAACTGGGAGGCTCGTGCCTGGAACACGCTCGGCTACGCGCGCACGGTGACCGACGACCTCGATGGTGCTCGGGCGGCCAACGAGCGTTCGATCGCGTGCGCGCGTGCGTTGGCCAACTCGTCGTTGCTCATGACGTTCCTCAACAACCACGCGTGGTTGTTGATCCGGCTCGACGACCTGGACGGCGCGTCGGCGGCGGTGGAGGAGTCGCTGGCGTTCGACGCGCCCGACGGCTACCGGCTGATGGCCACGAGGCACACCGCCGGGGTGATCGCCTTGGAACGTGATGACGTCGACCTGGCCGAACAGCATTTCGCCTACGCCCTGCGAGAGGGCGCGCCGTCGTCGGTCGCGTTGGCCGGCGTGCTGGAAGGTCTCGGCGTGGTCGCCGCACGACGGCACCAGGTCGAACGGACCGTGGTGCTGATGGCTGCTGCGGCCGCGACACGCAACGCGCGAGGTGCACGCCAGGAAGCGCCGTGGAACCGGATGGTCGCGGACGCGTGCGACTTCGCGGTGGCGGAGGTGGGGGAGCGGCGGGCGTCCAGGGCGCGACGGCTGGGCGAACGGCTCGACCACGCCGGGCTGCTGGAGTACGTGAGCGAGATCGAGCGCGATGAGCCGTTGACCGTGCGGCAGCAACAGATCGCCGACCTCGTGGCGGAGGGGCTGACGAACCCGGAGATCGCGGCGCGGCTGGGCATCTCGACCGGCACTGTGCGCTCGCACGTGACGCAGATGCTGACCAGGCTCGGCCTCAGCTCGCGGACCCAGCTGGCGGCACGGATGGCGCGTGTGCGGTGACGACGTCTGCGAGTACCACCAACTCGATGTCAACAGGCCCTTTCCTGCCACCGACTTGGTACTTGCAGATGCCCCCAGCGGGTGGTGAGTGGTGAACTGTAACGACTGCGGTGCCCAACTCGCGACTCCGGCCAAGTACTGCTCCGGGGCGTGCCGTCAGCGTGCGTATCGCCGCCGAGCTCGCGAGGTGGTGTCGGGGTCGCCGCGGCTCGACACGTTCGTCGGACGGCACGGCGAGCTCGCGGACCTGACGAAACTCCTTGCACGGCACCGGATCGTCACCGTCGTCGGGCCGCCCGGGGTGGGCAAGTCGCGGCTCGTGCACGAAGTGATCGCGCACCGCCGGCACACGATGCTGGTCGAGCTCGCGGACGTCACCCGACTCGCTGATCTGATGCCGCAGGATCCCGGGTTGCTGGTCCTCGACGGGTGCGAACACGTCCTGCGGGAGTGCGCCGACCTCGTGCAGCGCCACCCGACTGTCCGCGTGCTGGCCACGAGTCGTGAGCTGCTGAACGTGTCAGGCGAGCAGGCGTATCGGCTCAGCCCGCTCGAACCCCATGAGGCGAAAAGGTTGTTCTGCGACAGGGCCACCGCCGTCGACAACGAGTTCGACGAGAACGCCGCACTGCTGGATGCCTTGTGCGACAAGCTTGATCGGTTGCCGTTGGCACTCGAACTGGCCGCGCGGCTCGTGCGCGTGCTGACTCTGGACGAGATCGCGGCGCGGCTCGACAACCGGTTCGCGGTGCTCACGGTCGGGCCGCGCGACGCC
This sequence comes from Pseudonocardiales bacterium, assembly GCA_032230575.1. Lineage (GTDB taxonomy): Bacteria > Actinomycetota > Actinomycetes > Mycobacteriales > Pseudonocardiaceae > Lentzea. Next base: position 6,178 of record JAVXWK010000442.1, read on the forward strand.
GAGGCGCACCACCGGTCGTTGCACGCGGCGATCGACCACAGCTACCAGCTGCTGTCCGAGGCGGAACGGGCGGCGCTGCGGATGTTCTCCTTGCTGCCCGGCGGCATCAGCAAGGAGCTCGCCGATGCCGTGATGCCGCACGGGGGGGAGCTCGCGAAGAGCCTCAACGCGCGGTCACTGCTGCAACCAGGTGAAAGACTCACGATGCTGGGGTCGGTGCGGGTGTTCGCGTTCGACGCGTTGCTGCAGCACGATTCCGTTGCCGTTCGCGACAGGTTGCTCGACGTGCTGGAGACCCTGCCGGAGCCGGACGAGGGTGACGAGACCGAGGACATGGCGCTCGGGCCGTTGTCGTGGAGGGAGGAACGGCTGCTCCGGGTCGCCGCGATGGTCGCGGAAGGGTTGACCAACAAGCAGATCGCGGACGGGCTGCACGTGTCGCTGCGGACCGTCGAGGCGGACGTGCGCGGCCTCAAGACCGTGCTCGGGGTGCGGTCGCGCGCACAGATCGCCGCGTGGGCTACGCAGGCTCCGTGACTTCTTCGGAGGCCGCTTTCTCCGCCGCCTTCGCCAGCCGCTTCTTCACCACGAACACGCCGACCACGCCCGCCACCACGGCGATCGCCAGGCCCGCGTAGGAGAAGCCCTTCAGCCACTTCTCGGCCACCACGCCGAGGTAGTAGACGGCCGCCGCCGTGCCGCCCGCCCACACCACGCCGCCCAGAGCGTTCGCCACCAGGAACTTGCCGTAGTTCATGTGCAGCGACCCCGCGAGCGGGCCGGCCAGAATGCGCAGCAGAGCCACGAAACGACCGAAGAACACGGCCCACGCACCGCGTTTCTGGAACACGCGCCGGGCGTGCTCGAGCTGTGTGTCCCCGAAGTGCTTGGGGAATTTCCGGCCCATCCACGCGAACAGCCGCGGCCCGCCACGCCGGCCGATGAGGTAGCCGAAGTTGTCGCCGATGATCGCGCCCGCGCTCGCCCACACGCCGATCCACAACGGGCTCAGGTCGTCGTGCTGCGAGGCCAGCAGCGAGGCCGTGACCAGCACTATCTCGCCGGGAAGCGGGATTCCGAGCGACTCGACACCGATCACCACGCCGACGATCACGTACACGAGCAGAGGTGGGATGGCTTCGAGCCACTGTTCGATCGGCACCTCGCAACACTACCGTCGCCGACGTGAACGACGTCGCTTTGGCGGTCCTCGCCGGAATGCTCGCCACGGTCAACCCGTGCGGATTCGCGATGCTGCCTGCCTATTTGGCACTCGTGGCACGCGACAGCCCGACACGAGCCTTTATGTCTGGTTTGGTGATGACTGCCGGGTTTGTCACCTTTTTCGGACTGTTCGGACTTGTCCTCACCCCGATCGCCACGACGCTCAAGCGCTACCTGCCGTTCGTGACCGTCGTGATCGGACTCGCGATGCTCGTGATCGGCGTGCTCCTGCTGCTCGGCAAGGAGCTCTACCTCCGGTTGCCCAAGCTCCAAGCCGCCCCGAAGAGCCTCTGGTCGATGTACGGCTACGGCATCGCGTTCGCCATCGCCTCCCTCTCGTGCGCGATCGGCCCGTTCCTCGTGCTCATCGGCGCATCCTTGAAGGAAGGCCTCCCCGCGTTCTTCGCCTACGCGCTCGGCATGGGTCTCGTGGTCACCGCACTGGCCGTTGCGGGTTCGCTGCTCGCACCGCGCATCAGGAAGCTCCTCCCGCACGTCGGACGCATCGGCGGTGTCATCCTCGTGGTGATGGGCGCCTACGTGACGTACTACGGCGTCTATGAGCTGCGGCTCTTCCTCGCCAACGGCAGCGCGCAAGATCCAGTCGTCCAGGCAGCCGGCTGGTTCCAGAGCACGCTCGCGCAGATCGTGGCGGCACTCGGGCCGTGGCCGTTCCTGGTCGTGCTCGTCGTGGTGAGCGCCCTGTGGCTGAACCGGAGGAGGCGCAAGGCCGTACGCCCAGACAGGAGGTGAGGAGCCCGATGCGCATCCTCGGAGTACTGCTGGGAGTTGTGCTGCTGCTCGCCGGGTGTGCCGAGAAGGCACCGCCCCCGGAGAAGTTCCAGTTCACGTCGAAGACGCTCGAAGGCGCGGAGTTCCGCGGTGACAAGCTCGTCGGCCAGCCCGCCGTGCTGTGGTTCTGGACGCCGTGGTGCCCGTCGTGCAACGCCGAGGCCGAGATGGTCGAGGACGTCGCCAAGGGTCACAACAAGATCCAGTTCGTCGGTGTCGCGGCCGAGGATCAGCTCGACGCGATGAAGAAGTTCGTGTCCGACCACAAGATGGCCAGCTTCCCGCACCTGGCCGACCTCGACGGGTCCGTGTGGAAGCGGTTCGGCGTGACCGCTCAGCCCACGTTCGCGTTCGTCCGCAGTGACGGCGGGGTGGAACTCCTCACCGGCTCGCCCACCGAGGAACAGCTCGACCAGCGCTTGTCCGCACTGGTCCAGTGACATCACTAACCCCGATAGCCGCACCATCTCAGTAGAAAGACCCTGCGCTGTCGGGACCAACGCCTGGTTCGGCGTTGCGATCGAATTCGTATCGTCGAACCGGCCACGTGGCCATGCCGCGTTGCCTTGAGGAGGCAGGTGTCGATGGACTACATCCAGGTCTCGCTCGCGGAGGCCATTCCCGAGCAGGCCAGGGACTACGCGTCTGCGCGCATCGGTTCGCTGGACCGCTACGCGCCCGATCGGGTCGACTTCGCCTGGGTCAATTTGACTTCGGACAAGGCAGTGATCCACGCGCACGCCCGCTTCGACCTCAAATGGGTCGAGGTGCAGGCGTACGCGGAAGCCAACACGGTCACCGAGGTGATCGACCTGCTGCGCGAACGCATGCGGCGCCAGCTGGTCTCGATGCACAACTGAACTCGGTGAACCGAACCCACCACTCGGCGGCGGACGGGTGGTGGGTTCACCGCACTCTTTTGACGGTTCCGCGAGTGCCGTCGACCTGAATCACGTCTCCCGTGGTGATCCGGGTCGTGGCGTTTCCACAGCCCACGACCGCCGGGATCCCCAGTTCTCGCGCCACGATCGCCGCGTGCGAGAGAGGTGCGCCGACATCGGTCACGACGGCGGCGGCACGGGTGAACAACGGCGTCCAGCCGATGTTCGTCACCGTTGTCACGAGGATTTCGCCTTCCTGGAACGACTCCCCGTCCTCGACCCGTGCCAGCACCCGCGCGACGCCCTCGACCACACCCGCCGAACCGGGGAAGCCCGTCACGTCCGACGGCATCGGCACGTCGGTGGTCGCGTCGTAGAGGTCAGCGCGCCGAGTCGACGAGGCGGCCCAGGACTCCGGGTCGAACCGTCCGCGGATCACAGCCGGATACGGCGGCAGCGCGCGATAACGCTCGTAGGCCTGCCGTTGCCCGTGCACCCGTTCCAACAACGACGTCTCGCCGCCAAGCACGCGCAGCACGTCGTCGATCGGCAGGAAGAACAGGTCGTCGCCGGACGACGTCAGCTCCCCGGCGCGCAGCACGAACGCGCGCATCACCCAGAACGCGCGCACCATCTCCGACCGGGCCTGCTCCCGTGCCCGCGCACCGGCCCCGATCCGGTCGAGCTGTTTGCGGATCTTCGCTGTCCTGTCGGGATGAGCCGCCTCCAGCCGCTCCCACGCGGCGTTGCGCGCCGCAGCCTGACGGGCCAGCAGCTTCTCCGGATCGGCCACCGTCTCCAGCTGCCGCGAGATCCACTCCGGGTCCTCGGCCGGACGCGGCGCGGAGATCTCGAACTCGGTGGCGGACCGGTGGCCCCAGGCCTGCGCGAAGGTGTCACGGTCGATCTCGCCGGATCGCAGTTTCGCGAGCCCGACCACCGGTCCCACGCTCGCGAGCCCGGCACCGTCGTGGAAGCCCGTGAGCAGCGTGGCCGCGTCTTCCTCTCCGACCAGCCCGGTCAGTTCACGCCGGAACGCGGCCGGCCCGCCCGCGATCATGCGCGCACCGGCGTCCAGGATCGGGCACACGAACCGCAACAGGTGGTCGAGCTCGCGCCGCCACAACGCGAGCAGCTCCGCCGGTGACGTGCAGTCGGCGATCCTCTTGCGCGCCACGGCACATCGCCCGGGGTTGTCGCGAACCAGCTGGGCGAGCCGCGTCCGGTAGAGGAACTGCTGCTTGATCGGCTCACCGGCGCTCTTGAGCACCGCGCCCAAGATCTCCATGCGGGACATCGGCAGCGGTGGAACCGTCACGCCGGCCGGGATGCGCCCGAACGTCTCCTCGCCCGACCGCAGCATCTCCTCGGACCTGCCGATCACCGTGCCGATCGCGGTGTACGTGCTGATGTTGAGGTAGAAGCGGCCGCCGATGTTGCCGGAGATCCGGTGCGGCCCGATCGCCGCGCTCGACAGCACCTTCACCAGCGACCACGTCACCGGCGTCATGACCTCGGGGACGGCCTCGCCGACGTTGCCGTTGGACCACAGGTAGTCGCCGTCGAGCGTGTCGTTCCACTCGACCCGCAACGAGGTGATCGGGCGTGCCTGCAGAATCTGGAACTTGTCGCCCACCAACGCCCACTCGACGTCCATCGCCATCCCGTACAACGCCTCGATCCGCTCACCCAGAGCCACGAGCTCTGCCTTCTGAGCGGCGGAGAGCAGGTCGGACGAGTTCGCTTCACCACTGACCAGCGCCTCACCGAGCCCGCGCACCGCGTTGACCACCGGCTCGGCCCGCCCGGTCACCGGATCCGCCGTGAACAGCACGCCGGACACGTCCGCGGGCGCCATCCGTTGCACGACAACGGCCATCTCCGCGGACTCGATGCCGTTGTTCTTGCGGTAGGTCACGGCCCGTGCGGACTGCAGCGAGTCCCAGCACTTCAGGATCGCGTCGAACAGCCCGTTCTCGTCAACGTTCAGCACGGTGTCGTGCTGTCCGGCGAACGACAGCCCCGGCAGGTCCTCCGCGGTGGCCGACGACCGCACCGCCACCGGCCCGCCCAGCTCGAGGAACGCCTCCAGCACGCCCTCCATCGACCGCTCCCGGTAAGCGCGCGTCGTCAGGCAGAACCCGGCGGGCACCGGCAGCCCGGCACGCGTCAGCCGGGCCAGCGAGGCACCCTTGCCCCCGGCCGCCGCCAGGTCGGCTGCCGAGTCGTCGAGCGGGAGGATCAACGGGATCATGTCCGCCATAGTTGTCGAAACGGGCCGTCCGCGTTCGTACAAAGGGCGAAAGGAGACCACGATGACTCAGAAGTACCTGCTCAGCATCTACCAGCCGGACGGCGAGGCTCCTCCGCCCGAGGTCCTCGACCCGATCATGGCCAACCTGCAGAAGCTGAACGAGGAGATGCAGGCCAAGGGCGCGTGGGTGTTCGCCGTCGGCCTGCACCCGCCGTCGACCGCGACCGTCCTCAACGCCAAGGACGACGACGTGCTGATGACCGACGGCCCGTTCACCGAGGGCAAGGAGCACATCGGCGGCTTCACGGTCATCCAGGCGGAGGACCTCGACGAGGCGCTGGAGTGGGGGCGCAGGCTCGCGACCGTGCTGAACCCGCTGTCCGTCGAGGTCAGGCCCGTCGTCGGCTGATGATCGACGAGATCTTCCGTGCGGAGTACGGCCGCGCGGTATCGGTCCTGAACCGCGTCCTCGGCGACCTCGACCTCGCCGAGGAGGCGGTGCAGGACGCCTTCACCACGGCCGCCGAGCAGTGGCCGGTCAAGGGCGTCCCGCCGGCTCCCGCGGGCTGGATCATCACGACCGCCCGCAACCGCGCCATCGACAAGCTGCGCCGCGAGAGCAAAGGCCAGGAGAAGCACGCCCAGGCAGTGCTGCTCCAGATGCTCCAGCACCAAC
>JAVXWK010000449.1:0-7357 GCA_032230575.1 Pseudonocardiales bacterium
TCAGGTGGTGGATCGAGCGCCGGCGTCACAGATCCAGGCCGGTAGTGCCGGCTCCGGCGTCGTGAAGGGGCACCTCACCGCGGCACCGAACGCCGCGAGCGTGAGCGCGGCCTACACCTGTGGCTACTCCCGCGACCGCTACCAGGGCATGGACGCCGTCTACACCAAGTGCGAACGGTCGGCGTTCCCGCGGATCCGCGTCCAGTTCAACTACTGGAACACGCGCGACATCACGATCGTCGGCTCGACGAACCTCTCCCGGCACCGCGATCTGCAGGGCGCTGGGGTGATCACCGGCGCGTGGTGCATCCGGGACTGCTGGTAACCCGCTCCCCCACTTCACCGAGCTCGGCCTGACGAGGGAGGTGACCTCTGTGAACAACAACGCGAACAACAACAACAACAACTGATCGCGCATCCGACCCGCTGGCCCGCACCCGATCCCCCCTGGGTGCGGGCCAGCACCGCATCGAGGAGACGACCGCCGTGACGATCCACGCCGTTGCAGACACTCCACCGCCCTCGGTCTCCCCGGTCGCGGAGGGTCCTGCGGTGTTGCCGCTGCTCGCACTGACCGCCTGCACGGCGCTGGGCGGCTTGTCGTCGAGTTCGATCACCGCCGCGGCACCGGTGCTCGTCGGCGGGATGCACTCAAGCTGGACCGTCCCGAGCTACTTCCTCGGCGCAGGGCTGAGCGCGGTCACCGGCGGCCGGCTCGCGGATCTCGTCGGGCCCCGCCGCGTCGCCGCCGCAGGCCTGGCCGTCGTCGTGCTCACGAGCCTGGCATCCGCGGCCGCCAGCACAGGCATGTTCCTGTCCGCCACCAGGTTCGTGCTCGGTGCCGCGACCGCGATCCTGTTCCCGGCCGCGGTCGTACTGATCCGGAGGCTGCGGACGTCCGGGCCCGCGCAGGTCGCCGGGCTCGCCGCGATCTCGCTGGCCACCGAGGCCGCGTTCGCCGCCGGGCCGTCGCTCGGCTCGATCCTGATCGAACTCGGCGGCTGGCGACTTGTCGTGCTCGCCCCCATACCGCTCGCGGCGCTTGCCGCCGTCCTGCTCAAGGTCACGCTCCCGCCAGACCCGTTACCCGCACAGCGGGACCCGCTTCTGCGGCGCCTCGATCCGCTCGGACTCCTCCTGCTCGGAGCAGCCGCCGGAGCGACCCTCGCAGCGCTGCAGCACCCCGGCCCGAGCAGCCTGATCATCGGCCTCACCGGAGCGGCGATCATCGTGGCCGTCCTGGTCACCTGGGAACGCCGTGCGCGGCATGCGCTCTTCCCGCCCGCGGTGCTCACCCGGCGCCTGAGCGCGGTCTACGTTCGCGCGGTCGCGTACTACGGCGGCCTGTACTCGCTGACCCTGATCATTCCGATCTGGCTGGTCAACACCCGTGAGCTCCCCGCCGGGCAGGTTGCCCTGGTGATGGCCGGCCTGCCTGTCACGACCGTGCTGTCCTGCCTCGTCACACCCGCACTGATCGCCCGATCCGGCCTGCGCGCGCCCCTGCTCGCCGGCACCGCGGCACTCGCCACGGCAGCGGGAATCCTTGCCACAGCAGGAGAACAAACCCCGCTGATCACACTCGCCGCAGGCGCCGCCTTGTGCGGAATCCCCGCCGGCCTGGTCAACGTCGCCCAGCAGACCACGCTGGTTCGCGCCGCCCCCGCGGCCGCCACCGGAGCGTGCAGCGGCCTCTACGGCGTCCTGCAACTGCTCACCGGCGCGGTAGCGGCACTGGTTCCCACCCTCGGCACGGCTGCGGTCGTTGCCGCCGCGTGCTGCGTGGCGCTCGCCGTCACCACCCTCGCCGACCGCTCGCTGAACGCCGAACTCCCGGAGTCGTCATGACAACCCGCGTCCGTTCGCTGCTCAACCGGCTCGGCCTCGCCGTCCTGGTCGCTCTCTACTTCGCCGCGGCCGCAGCAGATGCCCTGCGGCGACCGCTCCGCTCCGCACGCACCACCGAGAGGGAACTGCTCCGATGATCCATCACTACGCGCTCCTGGCCGCGGGACCCGATCGCGTCGGGCTGCAGAACAGCATCGCGAGCTGGCTGCGCGGCAGCAACGCCGTCGCCGGCACGAACTTCCGCATCTTCTCCGACTCCGGCGGCACGGTCTTCGTGCGCGCGGAGTTCACCGCACCAACCAGCAGCCGCGAGCGGCTGCGAGCCGCTTTCCAGACCGTTGCCACGCAATGGGAACTCGCCACCTGGCGCATCCAGGTTGTCGCCAAGCCCCTGATCCCCGACGCGGCGAAACCCCGTCTCCTGGTGCTCGTCACCAAGGCCGATCACTGCCTTGCCGAGCTGCTCTCGTTGCACAGCAAGGGAATCCTCCCCGCCACCATTACGGCCGTGGCAGGCAACCACCTCGACCTGCAGGACATGACCGAACGCGCGGGGATCCCGTTCGTCCACATCCCATGGCCCAGCATCACGTCCGATCCCGCCGGCAACGCCGCCGCCCACGACCAGCTCCTGCGACTGGCCAAAGCCAACGCCGTCGACCTGGTCGTGCTGGCGAGGTTCATGCAGATCCTGCGGCCCGAGGTACTCGACGACCTCGAGGCGATCAACATCCACCACTCCTTGTTGCCGTCCTTCGTGGGCGCTCGCCCGTACCACCAGGCGCACGCCCGCGGAGTGAAAGTCATCGGCGCCACCGCGCACTACGTCACCGCGAAACTCGACCAGGGGCCGATCCTTGCCCAGCGGATCGTCGACGTCGAACGTCTCGGCCGGAGGCCGACAGCGGCGCAGCTTGCCGAAGCCGGTCGAGCCGCCGAAACCGAGGCGCTGCTCGCGGCACTGACCGGGCACTGCCTGGGCGAGGTCATCGCCTATGACGGCGGAACCGTCCACATCGAACCCTGACGGGGATCGGACCTGGTTGGAGCGCCGTAGCTTTCGCGGAAGTCGTGCGGATACCGCTGACCCGAGGTGACGCATCCGCTGATCAGGTGTGGTCGTCCTGCTGTTCGACGCGTGCCGTGTCCGGTTGCGGTGGTGTGCCGAACACGAGCTTGTCGTGCCGTTGGCACAACGGCCGGGTCCTGTGGCGCCGGCCGGGGAGTTTCTCGCCGCTGACCGAAGGGGCATTGCACAGCCAGCAGCGCCCTCCGGGCGCGGGGACGCGAACCACTCCGGCAATCGGCTCCTCGCTCTGGTGCGGTGCGGGGTCAGGCGACAGGGTGATCGTGGCGGCGGCAGGGTGGCCTCGCACGCCGAAGGGCAAGGCTGCTCGGGTTGTGCCGGACCGTTCTGGGCCTGCACACATGGTCAACTATCATCGCTGAGTGTGACGGCAAACGTGTCGGGCCCGGAGGCGCCGCAACCACGGCGAGAGCCGGTGGCAGTGCTCGCCGAGGCGCTCGACTCCACGATCACCCTCCTGGCCGAGGCGCTCGAACCGGCACTACCTGCGCGGGACGAATCCGCAGGTGAAGCGCCGGAGATCGGTGACGCGGTGGCGGACGCGTTGCAGCACTACCTGACGGCGACCAGTCCCGTGCAGATGGAGCTCACCGTCGAGCGCCAGTTCGGCGGCGCCGATGGGACGGTGGCCAGGGCGATGACGCAACTGGGTACGGCGTTCCGTCTGTTCCACGCCGGCCAGGACGCCGAGGGCCTGGCCGCTCTGCGTGCCGCCCGCCAGGTGCTCGCCGAGGAGGAACGGCGCACCGCGGACGCGGGGAACGCTGAAGCGTGACCGGGCGGGTTCCACGGCAGGCAAACAGCGCACTCGCTGAGTGAGGAAATGAAGCACACGGCCGGACAGCCAGGCTGCCCGGCCGTGTGCTTCTGGCAACGCCGGCGGGTGGTGAGTCAACCGGCGATTGGTTGGTTCAGGGACGCGAGACGGACCGCGTCGAGGATCTGCGCAGCGCGCTGGCGTACAGCACCTCGTCGACCAGCGCCACCGGGCCGATGCCAGGCAGGCTCAGCGTGGCGTTCACCCGCAGCACCTGACGGCCACCCACCTTGTCGATCTCGTCGACGAACCGCACAGTGGTGGTGTGTCGGCGCATTCCATAGGGCCGCAACGCTTCCCCGAGTCCGATCGAGCCGTTCTCCAACGCCTCTCGGACGTCGTCGGGAAACCGGTTGCGTGCCACGACGGCGGCGAACGAGACCATCACGAGCGCTCGCGCCGCCGTCTCGATGCCCGTCCTCGTGACTCCGCGCCGTACCAGCACGTTCTTGGTGTCCGGGTGGAGAAGCAGGCTCTGGCGTTCGAAGTCGCTTGGCGGCCGCACGCTGCGCTCGCGCAATTCGTTGACTAGCCAGCCGACGCCTGCGTGTCCCGCGACGAGTGCGGTGAGGTTGTCGGTGTCGAAGATGGACCTGGCGAGTTTGCCGCGTGGCGTGCGTTCATCCACGGTTGCCACCGTTGTCACCGTCGCCGACCGCATTTCTGGTCCTCCCCCGTCCGTTCGTCAGCTCGCCGCGTTCGCGGCGGCCAGCTGTCCTGCGATCCGGCGCAGCAGCGGCCCCAGGTCGTACCGGCCGTCCTCATCACGGTCGAGCAGACCGTTGCTGACAAGGTCTCCCGCCATGCGGTGCACCGTTCCCCAGGGGAGCCGCGTGCCGTGGTGTAGATCGGCCAGCCGCTTGGGCTCCGGCTCCTCCGCGAAGAGCCGGAGAATGCAGGCGATCCGGCCAGCCATACTGGTCGGTGGTCCGCCTTCCGCGTCCTCGAACATCCCCATGCCCCCCAACGGTGCGGACGGGAGAGATGGCGCCGTCTGGGCCTCGCAGCCCAGACGGCCGCCCCTCCCCCACGTTCGATCACCACGCGTCTGCGACGCGGCGACATCTGGAGGACCTGGCACCCACACCGGATCCGTCCGCCGAACACGAAGCGTGGTCAATCCACGTGATCGCGTCCGATGCCGAAAAGTGGCGGATGACCCTGTGACTCCCCCGAGCGCTGAGGCCATCTCGCTACTCTTAGTGACCAAAACCCTCGTTTTGAGGGCCCCTAAGGTCTACATCGTCGCTCAGGGTAGCGGCTAGGCCAATCGGTGAAATACAGTTCACGGTTCACTCTAATGGAGTATCGACAGATGCGTGCAGTAATCAACGTGATGCTCCCTGTGTGTCGCCGCCGCGGTTTGTGAACTGTGTTTCACGGGTGGCGGGCGGCTCGCTGGCGACGTGTGTGGCTGGTGCGTGCCCGGTAATCACGACCTGGTCGCGGCCGCTGTTCTTAGCTCGGTACATGGCCTGGTCGGCGCGATCGAGCAGCGCGTCGAGCTCGACAACCGAGGTACTCACCACGACGCCGATCGAGGCGGTGCAGGGCCACTGCGGGCCTCCGACGATCACCGGTTCGCCGCCGAACATGCGTGTCGTCGGGATCCGGATGGCCCGGATGCCGGTGAGCAGCCGCTCGGCGACCTGGCGTGCCTCGTCCGCGTCGGCGTCGGGCAGCGCGATGACGAGCTCCTCGCCGCCGAAGCGGCCGACGACGTCACCGTCGCGGACGTTCTGGGCGAGTACGTGGGCCACGGCTTGGAGCACCTCGTTGCCGACGAGGTGGCCGAGGGTGTCGTTGACCCGCTTGAACCGGTCGAGGTCGACCAGGGCGACGGCGTAACTACGGCCGTGGTCGCGCGCATCGCGCAGGCGACGTGCCGCGGCACGGTCCCAGCCGGCCTTGTTCCACAGGCCTGTGAGCTTGTCGGTTCTGGCGTCGTCCTGGGCCAGCTTGACGGCCCGCCGAGCCTCACGAGCCTCGTGCTCGGCGTCGGCCTGGGAACCGACGAGGCGGTTGAGTCCGACGCCCACGCCCACCATGAGCACGATCAGGATCGGGTGGGCTGCCGAGAGCGCGACGGCGATGCCGAGGCTGATCGCGAGGTACATCTCCCGCCATTGCTGCGCGCCGCCGAACACTGCCGTCAGCGGTGGCCGCCGGTCGGCTTCCAAAAGGATCGCGGCCCCCACCACGAGGACCTGCTGCAGGCAGTAGGTCCCCGCGGCGAGCAGGATCACCAGCCCTTCGTCCCACTGCGGGCCGGGCCACAGGTCGACTCCGGCGCCCGCGATCGCGTGCGCGACGAACCCCGCCAACATCATCGAGGACGCCGAGAGCAGCGCCTTGTGCGGTGGCTTGCGGGCGATCTGGTGCCGTTGCACGCGGGTGGCGGCGATCAGTGCCGCCACCAGCGGAATCGGCAGGATCAGGGCTGCCGGGAAGGACCAGATGCTCGACACGTCGATGTGGCGCTTGGAGCCATCGGACCGGCGGCGCTCCTCCACGCGTCGTGACAGGTGCACGTGCGTCAGCGCGCCCGCCGCGAGCATGCCCAGCCGGCTCCAATCCCGTGAACTCGGCACCGGCCCGGTGAGGGTGGCGTAGACCAGCCACGACACGGCCAGCAGCTCGACCACGATCACGTACCCGATAACCCTGGGGCGCAGTGCCCACAGGTCCCAGCCCCGCAGGTTCACCGGCCGGATCCAAACATTCGGCGACCGGGCGGCCCGGCGCACCGGGGCTTAGGCCACACTAAGCCGCGATAGTCCTCACTCCCCCGAGCGCGGACACTCTGCCGTCCCGGCCCTCCCACGGCCGGTGTGTGGTTGTGCTGCGCGCTTTTCCTCCCGGCAGGAGGTGATTTCCGTGCGCAGCTGTGGCGACGTCGAGTGGTGAGTCTTCCGCTGTGTTCGTCTCGCGGTCCTTGCTCCCCTTGACCTGGGCATCCGTGAGACGCAAGTTCGATGGTGCGGTCGCGTGGCGCGTGAGCCTTGCGGTGGCTCTGGGCGCCGCGACCGCGCGGGCGGATCGTGGTCGATCTGCGCGCCCGCCCTCCCGTCGTGGATGGTTGTCCGTGGTCCGGTGCCGCCGGCCACGGACAACATCCCCCCTTCTCGAGCAGCTTCCTCATGGCGTTCAACCCCCCAGGCCGTTGCTTCACGGTCCGCGGCCGAGCAGGCGCCCTCCCGTTCAGCTCGCACGCCGACGCAGGCACCTTTTCCCTAGGTAACCATTACGTCGGGTAGCACCTGTGAGCCGCGCCGCCGGACCGTCACGGAGAGTGAGCGAACCAGAGCGTGCGAATTCCAGGTGCCGTGGTTTGGAGCATGCCGGGTTCATGGACAACGACGCATCCGTGCAAACCCGTAGACTCGCTACCTACGACAATGTGCGCAGAACGGCTGCGGTCTGCAGGAGCTGGTCTGCTACGTCAGTGGAAACACCTACTTGCGCGCTGCACCGGGAGCGGCGGCATCGGCATTGAGCAGCTCGGCCGGGACGTTCCCGTGAGCCCATGCCAGGATTGACGATCGGCCCGAGGGGATGCCGACCCTCTGGGGGATCTCGGCGATGTGGGTCTCGATAGTGCGGAC
>JAVXWK010000450.1:0-3143 GCA_032230575.1 Pseudonocardiales bacterium
GGCCGTCCAGCGACTTCAGCGCCACGGTTCCGATGACTGCGCCAACCATGCTGGTGGCGACGAGAACTGGCAGGTCGCGGGTGTGCGACACCTCGGCGCGGTGCGAAACGACGAGCAAGGAGTTGGAAACGATGCCGGGGATCGCCATCAGCACCACAGCGTGCTCGACCCCGATGAATGGGGCCATGACCGGGATCGCGACCTGAGGCAGCCCGCCTCCCGTCGCGCCCTTGATGAAGGCGCCCACGGCGATGGCGGTGACGATCACGACGAGATCGAGCGGGCTGGTGCCGTTCACCGCGCCCGATCGGGCGTCGAACGGGCCCAGTAACTGTCGTCCGACTTGCTCGCGGCGAGCGCCTCGGCGTCCTCGAAGCCTGGCGCCATGCTGGCAGGGCTTCCTGCGAGAACCTGGTGGTGCTCGATGTCGAGCAGGCGTAGCCAGCTCTGCTGACCGAAGGTGAGGCCGACGAAGCAGCCGAGCTCGACGAGCTCGGCCTCGGAGAAGTGCTCGTTCATCCGGGCCCAGAACGCCTCGTCGGTGTCCAGCCGCCAGGTGATCGCCTCGGTGTAGGCCAGTGCCGCCTTCTGCCGGTCGTCGTAGCGCTCGCTCGACTCGAAGTTCAGCAGCTCGTCGTACTGCTGCTCGAGCAGCCCGGCGGTGGTGGCCTTGATCGAGCGCTGGTTGCCGCAGAACTCGCACTTCACGGTGCGTGAGACGTAGACCCGGCACAGTTCCTTGATGCTGTGGTCGAGAACGCCGCTGTGGAAGATCGCTTTCCATGAGTCGGCGAAAGCCCAGAAGGCGTTCGGCGCGTGCGCCCGCACGGCGGAGGATTCGGGGCGCGGGGTGCCCTCCCGGGCGCAGCGCTGCATCTCCTCCTGCATCCGCGGATCCATCGACTCGACAGGGACGTAGCTGATCCGCGGTGTCATGACTGCCTCCGGGGAGTGGGTGGGGCGTTTGAAGTCGATCGTGGTGCGCCGCGGTGCTGGCCGAACAGCTCGGGGTGCTGACCCAGCTCGATCCGGGTGCGCCGGATGTGGCCGGAGAGGAACCGCTCGGCGTCTACGGTGTCGGCGCGTTTGATCGCGTCCAGAATCAGCCTGTGCTCGGCGTCGACGATCCAGCGCCGGTCCGGCCCGCCAAGGGTCATGAACATCCGGCGGTAGTGCTGGGTGGCGTTCCACATCCGGGTGACGCTTGCGACCAGGTTCTCGGTGCCGCAACCGGCGTAGGAGCCGAGGTGGAACGCGCGGTCGAGCACCAGGAACTCGCGCAGGCCCGTGTCGGCCGAGATCCGGGCCGCGATGTCCTCGAGCCCGCGGACCTCGCCTGCGCTCAGGTGCGGGATGCTCTCGGTCAGTGCGAGCGGCTCAAGCCGCTCACGCATCTGATACAGCACATCCAGCTCGTGCGGGTCCAGGGCAGGGACGCGGGCGCCCTTGTTCGCTGTGTGTTCCGTCAGGCCCTCGGCTTCGAGCATTCGCAGCGCCTCGCGCACCGGCAGCCGGCTGGTGCCGTGCCGCTCCGCCACTTCCTCCTGGCGTATCCGCTCGCCCGGCGCGATCTCACCGGCCAGGATCGCGTCGCGCAGGTGCGCCGCGATGCGCTCACTGGCCGCCTGGCTCACTGCAACGGCCGTCACGAGTCGTCCGGTCGCTGGTGGTCGAAGGCTTTGCCGTCCGGGTAGGACACGAGCTCGAACTGCATCCCCCATGGCGACAGGAAGTAGACCCAACGCTGTCCCTCGGACGGGCCCTTGCTCGCGGTAGGCGTGCCCAGGACCGTCAAGCCCTGCTGGTGCAAGAAGGCAACGGCGGCGTCGAGGTCCTCGACGTAGAGAGCGACATGGTGGCCGCCGATGTCGCTGTTGCGGGGCTGGTTGCGGTCCTGGTCGGGCGCGGCGTACTGGAAAACCTCGAAGATCGCCTGTCCGCCGCAGCGGAAGAAGTGCAGCTGCTCCATCACGGCACGCGGATCGACGGCGAGATGCTCGGTCATCCAGGCGGTGTCGTCATGCCGGAACGGGCCGAGGGAGTACATGTACTCGCACCCAAGGACGTCGACCAGGAAGGTCCGCGCCTGCTCGAGGTCCGGGACGGTGAAGCCGATGTGGTCGACCCCGGTCAGTCCGGGCAGCGTCCTGGCCACGCACACTCCTTCATTGGATCCACGAAGCCTAGTCTGGGTCTGATATCTGGCACAAGGTCTTGAGATTGGATCCATCCTCTGTCAGTCTGGGGTCCCTAGCGTCGTCCGACGGGAGCTCGCATGAGCACGCGCCAGCAGCTCGACCCCGCGGTGCCGTGGGTCCAGATCGTCACCACCGAGGCCGACTGGGACGCCGCCGATCCGCAGCTGCTCACCGCGATGTTCAGCCAGCTGGTGTTGATCCGCGCCTTCGAGGAGTACGTGCTCACGTTGGCCGGTGACGGCTTGGTGCACGGGCCGGCGCACTCCAGCATCGGGCAAGAGGGGGGCGCTGTCGGATCGGTGCTTCCGCTCACCAGCGCCGACACCGTCAACGGGTCGCACCGCGGTCACCACCAGTTCCTCGCCAAGGTGCTCGGGCACCTCGAGCCCAAGGGCATCGACCCAGGCGCACCGATCTCGGACGAGGTGCGCGCGGTCCTTCTGCGCACGCTGGCCGAGATCTGCGGGCTGGACCGCGGCTTCAGCCACGGCCGCGGCGGCTCCATGCACCTGCAGTGGCACGAGGCCGGCGCGATCGGCACCAATGCCATCGTCGGCGGCGGGGTACCGCTGGCGGCTGGGTCGGCCTGGGCGCACCGACAGGCCGGCACCGATGCGGTTGCGGTGACCTACTTCGGCGACGGCGCGACGAACATCGGCTCGACCCTGGAGTCATTCAATCTGGCGGCGGCCTGGCACCTGCCGCTGTGCTTCTTCATCGAGAACAACCGGTACGCCGTGTCGACCAACGTCGAGGAAGCCACCGGCGAGCCGCGGTTGTCGGCTCGCGGGCCCGGCTTCGGCATCCCGAGCTGGAAGGTCGACGGGATGGACCCGCTGGCCGTTCACCTCACGATGCGGGAAGCGCTCGGGCACATGCGGGCCGGGAACGGGCCCACCGTGATCGAGGCCGACGTCTACCGGTATTTCCACCAGAACGGGCCGT
>JAVXWK010000495.1:0-2765 GCA_032230575.1 Pseudonocardiales bacterium
GGCACGATGCTGAAGAACCTGGAGACCAAGGGCAACCCGTGGGGCATGAACGCGCGGGCCCGCCTGGACTGGACCGAGGGTCTCGACTTCGAAGTCCCCGTCGTCGGAAACGGAGACCTCACTGATCTGTCCACGGTCGACTACCTCTACTGGGTCGGCTGCGCCGGCGCGCTCGAGGACCGCGCCAAGAAGACCACCCGGGCGTTCGCCGAGCTGCTGCACATCGCGGGCGTGCGCTTCGCGGTCTTGGGTGCGGCGGAGGCCTGCTCGGGCGACCCGGCGCGACGGCTCGGCAACGAGTTCGTCTTCCAGATGCTCGCCCAGCAGAACGTCGAGACGCTCAACGAGGCCAAGGCCACCACGATCGTCGCGACCTGCCCGCACTGCTTCAACAGCCTCGCCCGGGAGTACCCGCAGGTCGGCGGCAACTTCGACGTCGTACACCACACCCAGCTGCTGCAGCGCCTGGTCGACGAGGGCCGGCTGACCCCGATCACGCCGATCGACAGCCTGGTGACCTACCACGACCCGTGCTACCTCGGCCGGCACAACAAGGTCTACACACCGCCCCGGGAGATCCTCGACAGCGTGCCGCACCTGCGCTCGCAAGAGATGCATCGCTGCAAGGAACGCGGCTTCTGCTGCGGCGCCGGGGGCGCTCGGATGTGGATGGAGGAGAAGATCGGCAAGCGGGTCAACGTGGAGCGCGTCGACGAGGCGCTCGCGCTGGACCCCGACATCGTCTCGACCGCCTGCCCGTTCTGCCTGGTCATGCTCGGCGACGCGGTCAACACCAAGAAGCAGGACGGCTCAGCGCGCGAGGACGTCGAGGTCGTCGACGTCGCCCAGCTTCTCGTGCGCTCGGTACGACGGCCGCCGATCACGGTCATCCCCGTCGGCGGCGGCGACCCGGACGGGGACTCCAGCCCGGCCGAGTAGCAGGGTCAGATGCCAGGTCGTGACGACGCATCAGGGGTCCCCCGTTCGGCTGTCCAGACACACCGTTGTCATGAGAACGCATCAGACGAACGGCCCTTTGTGAGCGTGAGCGCTACCCCGTTCGAGTGCATTGCGTCTACCGCTCATGACATTCCGTAACAAGTAAAGGCACAGTAACGACTCCATTGCAGAAGACCATCTGCCCAGGGGGTTTCGTGAAGCCGCAGCGATTTGCCCGACCGCAAGGATGGCGACTCGTCGTCGCCGCCGCGGTCGCACTCGGCGGTGTGTTTGCATCCCCCGCTCTGGCCGGGTCAACGCCGGCCCCGGCCGGAGAGGACCAGGTCACCCGCGTCATCGTTGAGGCCGAGCCCGGCCAGGTCGCGGCCGTCGGCACCGCCGCGACGGACCTGGGCGGCATGGTCGTCTCGCGACAGCAGATGCTCAGCACCGTGGTCGTGGACATGCCCGACCGCAAGGTGAGCCAGCTCCGCGAGGCCGTAGGCGTACGACGGGTCACGAACGACTCCCGGGTGAAGCTGCAGGACACCGGCATCCTGGACCCGGTCACCAGCCTCATCGGCCCGACCGGCCTTCCCGGCGACATGACCAACGTGTCCAAGCTCACCGGCGCCCAGACCTTCTGGAAGAACGGCTACTACGGCCAGGGCATCGACGTCGCGCTGCTGGACTCCGGCGTCGTGCCCGTCAACGGTCTGACGGCGACCAACAAGCTCGTCATGGGCCCTGACCTCTCGTTCGAGTCCCAGGTCTCCAACCTGCGCTACATGGACACGTTCGGCCACGGCACGCACATGGCCGGGATCATCGGCGGGCGCGACAACGCCGCCACCCCCAACTTCACGACCGACAACACCAACTTCGTCGGCATGGCGCCGAGCTCTCGCATCGTCAGCCTCAAGCTCGCCGACGCCCAGGGCAACACCGACGTCTCGCAGGTCATCGCGGCGATCGACTGGGTCGTCGCACACGGTCGCGACGCGGGCCTCAACATCCGGGTGATGAACATGTCCTTCGGGACGGACTCCACCCAGGACTACCGGATGGACCCCCTGTCACATGCGGCCGAGGTCGCCTGGCACAGCGGAGTCGTCGTCGTGGTATCCGCCGGTAACGGCGACGGCACCCGACTCGGGCTCGCCAACCCTGCCTACAACCCCGCTGTGATCGCGGTGGGCGCCCAGAACACGAAGGGCACCGCAGACCGGTCAGACGACGCCGTGCCGGCGTTCTCGCAGCGCGGAGCAGCCGCGGTCGGGATGCGCACACCCGACCTGGTCGCACCCGGCGTCTCGATCGTCAGCCTCCGAGCTCCGGGCTCGTTCATCGACACGACGTTCAGTGCGGGCGCCGTCGGGACGCGCTTCTTCAAGGGCAGTGGCACCTCGCAGTCCGCAGCCGTGGTCTCCGGTGCGGCAGCACTGCTGCTGTCGCAACGGCCCTGGCTGACACCTGACCAGGTCAAGGATGTGCTGCGACGCACTGCGAAGCCTCTGACCGGCTCCAGCACCGACGCCCAAGGCGCGGGTGCGCTGGACCTCAACGCCGCGTACTCCACCAACCCCGGCAGGGGAGTTTCCGCTCCCGCGAAGAACGCCGGTGGTGGATCCCTGGACAAGGCTCGTGGGCACTTCAAGGTGAAGTTCAACGGCGTGCCGCTGACCGGCGAGGTGGACATCCTCGGCAACCCGGTCAACACCGGTGCTGTCGCCGCCGAGGAGACGACCACCACCCCCGAGGCCCTGAACGGGGCAACGTGGGCGGACGGACACTGGCAGACCTCGCCGTCCGTGGGCGCCACCTGG
>JAVXWK010000625.1:0-11270 GCA_032230575.1 Pseudonocardiales bacterium
CACCGCGCTGCGTCACGGAAAACGCGGCGTCGTGCTCGCCGTCGGGCCGATGCTCGATCGCGTGATGAAGGCGGTCGACTCGGAGAACGCCGACGTCACGGTGCTGTACGCGTCGACGATCCGACCGTTCGACTCGGACGGACTGCTCAAAGCCGTGCAGGACACCGACCACGCCGACGTCATGGTGGTGGAGCCGTACCTCGAGGGAACTTCAGCTCACCTGATTTCCGAAGCACTGCAACTAATCCCGCACCGCGTGCGTTGTACAGGAGTCAAACGACACGCAGAGCTCCGCAACTACGGCACGGCCGAGGATCATGACGCCGCGCACGACCTCGACGTGGTGGGGCTGGGGAGTGCTGTGCGGAGTTTCTTCAGGGGGTGAAGAAACATGTTCGCAGTCATGGGGGATGACTGGACCGGCGCGCCTTCTCGCGCCGTTTGAGGGTGAACCGGTGCACGGTCAGGCCGGATGCCTGACCGTGCGCTCCTCCTGGAACGTGAACTTCTTGGCATGTCGGCATCGGTCCGCGCGACCGAGCAGGAATGATGTTGCGCGTGAGAATGCTGATCTGGACCCCGTTGAACGCCGCCGAGCTGCAGAAGGCCATGCACAGCGGCAACGTGGGCCCCGCGGCGCTCGTCCCGGTGCAGTCCGGCACGGTGTTGCTGCCTCCGCCTGGCACCAGGCTCAGCGAGGCCGCCTACATGACGAACCGGGTGCGCAAGATCGCGGGCAGTGGCGCCGCGCTCGCCGTGTGGAACGACGAGGCCGCCCTGCTCTACCTCTTCACCACGACGATCGGCCGCGCGTCCATGTGGGGCTCGCGCGAGGCGGTCCTGCGGTTGTCGACGCAGGCGAAGCAGTCAGGTCCGGTCGGGCGGCTGTTCGACCGGACCACGGCAGGTCTCGTGAACCTGCGCGAGAAGGAGAAGTGGCAGCTCGACGCCATCGACAAGCTCACCGCGCTGTACCCGGCGGCCAGTCGCAAGGGCCCGCTCGAACGCATCCGCGACTTCGAGAACGGCCGCCACGCGATCCCGGAATTCTTCCGCGCGGCAGGGCTGCCCGAGGTCGCGCAGGTGGCCGAGCTCACCGAGCAGGGCCGTGCGGACGGCGTGCTCCAGCCGTTGGAGCCGCCACGTGCGCAGCTGTGGCCGTTGGCGCTGTTCCTGCCGTTGATCGTGTTGACGGCGTTGGCGACAGTCCTGCTCCACATCCCGACGGCCATCTACTACCTCGTGGGCGCACTGCTGATCGCGTTGCTGGCCGGTGCCCTGGTCGTGCTGAGGCGGCGTCTCGTGCGGACGAAACCGATCAACACCGTGTTGCCGGTCATACCGGTGACGCAGGGTGCCGCGCCGACCGACTAACCTGGTGGTCGTGGCACGTGTCGTCGTACTTGACTATGGCTCCGGCAACCTGCGCTCGGCCGAGCGCGCGCTTCAGCGGGTCGGCGCCGATGTAGAGGTGACGGCGGACGCGAAGGCCGCGCGCGAGGCCGACGGTCTGGTCGTGCCCGGCGTCGGCGCGTACGCCGCGTGCATGGAGGGCTTGAACTCCGTGCGCGGTGCCCGGATCATCGGCGAGCGCCTCGCGGGTGGGCGGCCGGTGCTCGGCATCTGCGTGGGCATGCAGATCCTGTTCGAGCGCGGCATCGAGCACGGCGTGCTGACCGAGGGCTGCGCCGAGTGGCCCGGCACCGTCGAGCGGCTCGAGGCGCCGATCGTGCCGCACATGGGGTGGAACACGGTCCGCGCGCCGGAGGGCTCGCAGCTCTTCGCGGGGCTGGACAAGGACACGCGCTTCTACTTCGTGCACTCCTACGGCGTGCGCCGCTGGGAGCTGGAGCCGGCCGAGCACATCAGGCCGCCGATGGTGACGTGGGCGGACCACGCGGGCGACGAGTTCGTCGCGGCCGTCGAGAACGGTCCTTTGTGGGCGACCCAGTTCCACCCGGAGAAATCCGGGGATGCCGGGGCACAACTGCTGCGGAACTGGTTGACTACCTTGTCGTGATCACACGACTGTTGACGGTAGCCGCACTGACGGCTGCCTCCGTTGCTGTGCCTGGGGGCGCACTCGCCGCACCGGCTCCGTTCCACGACAACTTCGACGGCGCCGTGCACGCGTCGCCGACGCTGGGACTGAACGACAACCTGAAGCACCGGCAGGGGACCGGTGCCGTGACCTACACCCGCGTGTCCGCCGGTGGGTCGGTGGAGGTCAACGACCCCAAGCATCCGGGCACGCTCCTGATGCGCTCCGGGCCGACCGTGGTGCGCCTCGACGCGCCGTCCACGGGTTCGGCGATCTCCGCGAAGCTGGTCCCGGCCGACTCGTCGACCGTGGTGCTCAGCCGCTCCGCCAACATCGCGGGTGACGTGACCGACCCGGTCGTCGACCTCGGATTCCTGTTGCGCGCCAACGGAAATGTGCAGATCTACCAGGCCGGTCAGGTCGTGGCCACTCTGGACGGTTTCGCGAAGGCCCGCAAGGACGGCTCGTTCGACGTGACGCTGAAGTTCGGCAGCGCGCTCGACCTCACCGTGAACGGCAAGCGCAAGACGATCAAGCTCGAGCTGCCGACGGAACGGCAGTGGGTCTACCTCGGACACTCCGGCACCGCCGCCGGGCTCGTCGACAACCTGAGCATCGAGCAGCTGAACTCCGACGACCTGCGCAAGCGGCCCGGTTCGACCCTGCGCTACTACGGCTACGTCGGCGCGTCGCCCTCGGCGGTGCGCGGGCACAGCAACCTGAACCTGATCGAGGTGGGGTCGGCCACGGCCGCCGGGCACCAGGTCGACGGGTTCGTGGCTCGAGACGCCGACACTGCGCGTCAGGTGAAGAAGCTCTTCCCCGGCAAGAAGGTCGTGCTCGTCGTGCCCTCCTCGCAGGTCGACGACGCGTTCCAGGCGCCGGAGGAGGTCGACGGGGTCGGCTTCCGTGCGCCCTGTGCCGCTTACGACGAGCTCGAAACCCTGATGGTCAAGCTGCAGGAGCGCGTTCCCGCCAAGGAACTCTTCCTCCTGCCGGAGGCGTCGCCGCAGGCTCCGTGCGCGGACCTGGGTGACCCCGATCTCGCCGGCACCCAGTACCTGTACCTCGCGCTGATCCAGCAGTACCCGAGGTACGTGGGCTTCCTGGCCGCGCCCGTTCCCGCGCAGTTCACGCGCACCGCGGACGCCCAGGAGCGCGTGGCCGCCCTCGTGCTGGGGGACGCTAGGCTGAGCGGGTGACGTTCACACTCCTCCCCGCTGTTGACGTGGCTGATGGCAAGGCCGTTCGCCTCGTGCAGGGCGAAGCCGGTACCGAGACGAACTACGGCGAGCCGCTCGACGCGGCCTTGCAGTGGCAGCGTGACGGGGCGGAGTGGATCCATCTCGTCGACCTCGACGCGGCGTTCGGGCGCGGTTCGAACCGCGACCTGGTCGCCCGCGTCGTGGGCGAGCTGGACGTGAAGGTGGAGCTGTCGGGCGGCATCCGCGACGACGCGTCGCTGGAGGCCGCGCTGGCCACCGGGTGTGCCCGCGTGAACCTGGGCACTGCCGCTCTGGAGGACCCGGAGTGGTGCGCGAAGGCGATCGCGGCGCACGGCGAGAAGATCGCCGTGGGCCTGGACGTCCGCATCACCGAGCAGGGCCACCGGGTGAAGGGCCGCGGCTGGACGTCGGACGGCGGTGACCTCTGGGAGGTCCTCGACCGGCTCGACCGCGACGGCTGCGCGCGCTACGTCGTGACGGACGTGTCGAAGGACGGCACGCTCACGGGCCCGAACCTGGAGCTGCTGAGCGAGGTCTGCGCCCGCACCGACGCACCCGTCATCGCGTCCGGCGGCGTGTCCACTGTGGACGACCTGATCGCGCTGGCGAAGCTGTCGCGGGACGGCGTGGAGGGCTCGATCATCGGCAAGGCCCTGTACGCCGGGGCTTTCACGCTCCCGGAAGCACTCGCCGCGGTCCGTTGACGATCCCGGTTTTGACGACACTGTCGATGTGAGCGGCCGCGGCCGCGTGCGTGACTCCGGTGGAGTGCAGCACGCCGGCCGCGGTCCCGCCTTCCTCGAGCAGCAGGCCGAGCAGGATGTGCTCGGTGCCGATGAACATGTGGCCCAGGCGCAGAGCTTCGCGCACGGCCAGTTCCAGCGACTTCTTGCAGTGCGTCGAGTACGGCTGCTTCTCCGGGCGTTGCTTGGCCTCGTTGTCGAGCCGGTGCAGCGTCGCGATGCGGGTGCTGCCGTCGCCGGACTCCAGCTTCGCGATGGTCTTGGCCGCGAGCCCGGCCGACTCGTCGAGCAGTCCCAGCAGCAGGTGCTCGGTGCCGATGCGCTCGCTGAACCGCGCGTGGTGCCTCGCGAGTGCGATGACCCGGCGTGAGCGCTGGGTGTAGCGCTCCATCGACGGCTTGGTGAGCTCCGGCGACTCCCTCGGCACGAACCGCTTCTGTGCGGCCTGCTTGGTGACGCCGAGGCTCTCGCCGATCTCGGCCCAGCTCGCCCCACCGCGGCGGGCCTCGTCGACGAAGTGGCCGATGAGGTGGTCGCCGAGCTCGTTCAGCTGGCCGCTCATCTCGACGGCCCTGGCGAGGCGCATCAGTGCGTCGTCCGCCTCCTGGGCGACGGTGACGATCAGGTCGGTCAACTGGATCACGCGTCAACCTTAGGTTGACGACGTGGACGAGGTCAACCTCGGGTTGACGCTCAACGTTGACAGGTTGACGCGGTGATCACGTCAACGTTGATGCACTCAGTCCACATTGACTCAACATTGACGAGCTGGATCAACGTTGATGATGACAACGTTGTCATCGGCGCGCATTGGCCTTGACCTGCGCTGGTCAACATTGATTGGCTGCGTTGATTCGAGGCATCAACGTTGAGTCAACATTGATTTGCGCCGTCAATGTTGACGGAAGAGCCTCAACGTTGATCGGACCCGTCAATGTTGATTGAGGGCGCTCAACGTTGACGAGGTCAGGCGGGCGTGATGCGGATGCCGACCGAGCCGGTCCGTCCGCGGCGCACCTTGCTGCCGAACACCGTCAACCACCCGATGACGCCGTACTTCCGCGTGATCCGAGAGCGGATCTCGTCACTGGCGTCCTGCTCCATCAGTGCCGCCCGCGCCTTGACCGACGGCCCCTTGGGGTTGCCGCGCACGTCGCACGGCCCGATCTCCACGTCGCCGTTGCGCCGGATCCGCTTGACCTTGCCGGTGTCGACGGCGCTCCACGCGTAGATCACGTCGTCGTTCTCCCCGGTCAGCACCCAGACCGGCGTGGACACGGCGGTGCCGTTCTTGCGGAACGTCGTCAGCAGCAGGTACTGGCCGCGACCCAGCTCGGTGATCATGGCGCCGCAGCCTAGTCCCCAGAGCTGTCCCCAGGCGCTGTCCTCAGGCGTCCCTTGTAGGCTTTCTCGCATGTCAGTGGCTGTGCGCGTCATCCCCTGTCTCGACGTCGACCGGGGCCGGGTGGTGAAGGGCGTCAACTTCACGAACCTCGTCGACGCGGGCGATCCCGTCGAGCTGGCCAGGGCGTACGACGCCGAGGGTGCCGACGAGCTGACGTTCCTCGACGTGACGGCCAGCAGCGGCGACCGCGAGACGACGTTCGACGTGGTCCGGCGCACGGCCGAACAGGTGTTCATCCCGCTCACGGTCGGTGGCGGCGTGCGCAGCCCCGAGGACGTGAACAAGCTGCTGCGAGCGGGCGCGGACAAGGTCAGCCTCAACACGGCGGCGATCGCGCGGCCCGAGCTGCTCAAGGAGTGCTCGGAGCGGTACGGGGCGCAGTGCATCGTGCTGTCGGTCGACGCGCGGCGCGTGCCCGGGGGCACCGGCTTCGAGGTCACCACGCACGGCGGCCGCAACGGCACCGGCATCGACGCGGTCGAGTGGGCTGCGAGAGGCCAGGAGCTGGGCGTCGGCGAGATCCTGCTGAACTCGATGGACGCCGACGGCACCAAGGCCGGGTTCGACCTCGAGCTGATCGAGCTGGTGCGCCGCGAGGTCGACGTGCCGCTGATCGCGAGCGGTGGCGCCGGCGCGATCGAGCACTTCCCGCCGGCCGTCGCGGCCGGTGCGGACGCCGTGCTCGCGGCCAGCGTGTTCCACTTCGGACAGTTGCGCATCGGTGAGGTCAAGGACGGCCTGCGCCAGGCGGGTGTCGTGGTGCGATGACGCCGGTCGAGGTGCGGGTGGCCTCGACGGTCGCGCTGAGCGGGGCAGCGGTGTTCTTCGTGGTCGGGCTCGTCCTGTGGCGCTCGACCGGAGATGCCGACGTGCTGAAGCTGCCGTCGTTCGTCGCCCTCGTCGAACTGCCCGTGGCCGCGGCTTTGTTGCTGCGCCTGCGTTTCATGCACTACCCGGCGATGGTGGTGTTCATCCTCGTCGCGCTGCTGCACCTCGTGATCGTGCTGGCCGACGGCCCGTCGTGGGCCCGTGTCGCGTCCGGCGTGCTGTCCGCGGTGCACATCTACGGAGTGGTCCTGCTCAACACCGGACCCGCTCGCGAACACCTGGGAGGATCCCGTTGAGCAGCCCGCTCGATCCCGCCGTCTCCGCCCGGCTCAAGCGCACGCCGGACGGCCTGGTCTGCGCGGTCGCCCAGCAGCGCGGCACCGGCGAGGTGCTCATGGTGGCGTGGATGGACGACGAGGCGTTGCACCGCACCCTCACCACCCGCCGCGCCACCTACTACTCGCGCAGCCGCCAGCAGCTCTGGGTGAAGGGTGAGACGTCCGGCCACACCCAGTACGTGCACGAGGTGCGGCTCGACTGCGACGGCGACACGCTGCTGCTGACCGTCGACCAGGTGGGCGCCGCGTGCCACACGGGTGACCGCACGTGCTTCGACGCCACGGTGCTGCTCGCGGACGGTTAGTCCAGCGAGCCGGTCAGGTAGCGCTGCATGTTCGGCGCGATCGCCTTGACCACCGTGTCGATGTCGACCGACGCGAGCGGTTCGAAGTGGACCACGTACCGGACGATCCCGAGCCCGACCATCTGCGTCGCGCACAGCGTGGCCCTCAGCTCGGCCTGTTCCGCGCCGAACTCCTTGAGCACCTTGCTGAAGATCGCGTTGACGAGGAACGACTTCAGCGCGTTCGCCACGGCCTCCTGGCTGGTGACGCTGCGGATCAGCGCGGCGAAGGTGCCGCCGCCGGTCGCGTCCCAGACCGTGACGAAGGTGCGGATGATGCGTTCGCCCGCCGTGTCGACCGGGCCGTCGAGCAGGCGTTTGAGGATCTCGGCCGGGTCGAAGGGGAGCTGCAGGACGGACTGCGCGAAGAGGCCTTCCTTGCCGCCGAACCAGTGGTTGACCATGGCGGCGTCGACGCCGGCGCGGGCGGCGATCGCGCGGACCGTGGCACCGTCGTAGCCCTTCTCGACGAACGTCTCGCGCGCGGCTGCGATGAGTGCGGCCCTGGTGTCCTCGCCCGCGGCGCGGCGGCCTCGCCGTTTCTGGTTCACTTGCTCCACGAGGGTCATAGTTCAACAGATGTTGAATTTATGCAACAATTGCGCTCATGGTGAGCGTCATCGGGGCTGTGGCCGCCGCTGGTCTTGGGGCCGTGAGCCCAACGCGCGAGGAGTTCCGCGAGCTGGCGGTCAACCGCCGGGTCATTCCGGTGGTGCGCAGGTTGCTGGCCGACGCGGAGACGCCGGTCGGTCTCTACCGCAAGCTGGCCGCTGACCGGCCCGGCACGTTCCTCTTCGAGTCGGCCGAGAACGGGCGCTCGTGGGCGCGATGGTCGTTCATCGGCGTGAGGTCGACCGCTGCGCTCACGGCGACCGGTGGCGAGGCGTACTGGACGGGCACGCGGCCCGTCGGGCTGCCGGACGGGGGCGACCCGCTGGAGGCCCTGCGCGAGACCATCGAGGTCCTGCGCACCGACCCGTTGCCCGGCATGCCCCCGCTGACCGGCGGCATGGTCGGCTACATCGGCTACGACGCGGTGCGGCGGCTGGAGCGGTTGCCCGTCATCGCCGAGGACGACCTGCAGATCCCCGAGCTGGTCATGCTGCTGGCGACCGACCTCGCCGCGTTCGACCACCACGAGGGCACGGTCACGCTCATCGCCAACGCGATCAACTGGGACGACTCGCCGGAACGCGTGGACGCCGCCTACGAGGACGCGGTGCGCAGGCTGGACGAGATGACGACGGAGCTGCACACGCCCGCGCCGCCGACCGCCGCCGTGTTCAGCAGGCCGAAGCCGGAGTTCCGGCGCCGGCGTTCGCAGGCCGAGCACTTCGCGGCCGTCGAGAAGGCCAAGGAGGCCATCCGGGCGGGCGAGGCGTTCCAGGTCGTCGTGTCGCAGCGGTTCGAGATCGAGACGGACGCGGACGCGCTCGACATCTACCGGGTGCTGCGCGCGACCAACCCCAGCCCGTACATGTACCTGCTGCGCCTCGACGGCTTCGACATCGTGGGTTCGAGCCCGGAGTCGCTGGTCACGGTGCGCGACGGCAAGGCGACTACGCACCCCATCGCGGGCACCCGCTGGCGCAGCGAGGACCCGGAGGAGGACGCGCTGCTCGAGAAGGACCTCCTCGCCGACCACAAGGAACGTGCCGAGCACCTGATGCTGGTCGACCTCGGCCGCAACGACCTGGGCCGCGTCTGCAAGCCGGGTTCGGTGCACGTCGTCGACTTCTTCAAGGTCGAGCGGTACAGCCACGTCATGCACATCGTGTCGACCGTGACCGGTGAGCTGGCCGAGGGCAAGACGGCCTACGACGCGGTCGCGGCCTGCTTCCCGGCCGGCACGCTGTCGGGTGCGCCGAAGCCGCGCGCGATGGAGCTCATCGAGGAGCTGGAACCCACCCGGCGCGGCCTCTACGGCGGCGTTGTGGGCTATTTCGACTTCGCCGGGGACGCGGACACCGCCATCGCCATCAGGACCGCTCTCGTGCGCAACGGGGTGGCCTACGTGCAGGCCGGTGGTGGCATCGTGGCGGACTCGGACCCGCTGGCCGAGGACAACGAATGCCTGAACAAGGCGGGTGCGGTGCTGGCCGCGATCGCCACGGCCCAGACGATGCGGCCCGCCGTTGAAAGCTAGCCCACTGTGGATCGCCGCACTCCTGCTCGTGGGTGCGGCGGCTGCCTTCTGGGGCGCGGGGTCCGTGCCGCTGGCGTTGCTGAGCCTCGCGTCCGTCGCGGCGGCTGTGGCGCTCAGCGGCGTGGCGCGGCGGATCCTCGGTGTGTTGCTGGTCGTCGTGGGCGTCGCGGCGGCGTTCAACGGGCACTGGCTCGCGATCGCGGGTGGCGTGCTCGTGGTGGTCTCCGGCGTGCTTCAGGTAGCGCTCGGGGCCCGAATGCCGAAGATCGGTGTGGGCGGGCAGAAGACCCGCAAGCACGACCCCGAGACCGACATGTGGCGCGCTCTGGAGCGTGGAGATGATCCGACCGACGATAAGACCCCCGGCGGACCTTCCTCGAACGAGTGAAGATCATTCATCCGCATTCACGCATGTGACACGCGCACAGCCTCGGCTAGCTGCGTCGACACTGAACCCCCGGTGGCTGGGGCGTTACTCCGCCGGGGTTAGCATCCCCACAGCGGGAAGGGGAGCAACACTGTGACGGTTCTCGAGTCGATCCTCGAAGGTGTGCGTGAGGATCTCGCCGCTCGCGAGGCTCAGTTGTCCTTCGACGTCGTCAAGGAGCGCGCGGCCAAGGCGGCCCCGCCGCTCGACGTGATGTCTGTGCTGCGAGGCCCCAACGTGGGTGTCATCGCCGAGGTGAAGCGCCGCAGCCCCTCCAAGGGCGCGCTGGCGGAGATCCCGGAGCCTGCCGAGCTGGCGGCCGCCTACGAGGCGGGTGGCGCGTCGGTCATCAGCGTGCTCACGGAGCAGCGGCGGTTCGGTGGGTCTCTCGCCGACTTCGACGCCGTGCGCAGGGCGGTGAAGATCCCCCTGCTGCGCAAGGACTTCATCGTCTCGCCGTACCAGGTGCACGAGGCGCGGATGCACGGCGCGGACGTGGTGCTGCTGATCGTGGCGGCGCTGGAGCAGAACGCGCTGGCATCGCTGCTCGACCGCGTCGAGTCCCTCGGGATGACGGCGCTCGTCGAGGTGCACACCGCCGAAGAGGCCGACCGCGCTCTTGAAGTCGGTTCGACGGTCATCGGCGTGAACGCGCGCAACCTCCACACCCTTGAGGTGGATAAAGACGTTTTCGGCAGGATCGCTCCCGGACTACCCTTCGAGACGATCAAGATCGCCGAGTCGGGCGTGACCGGGCCCGGCGACCTGATGGCCTACGCCGGAGCGGGCGCCGACGCGGTGCTCGTCGGCGAGAGCCTGGTGACCAGCGGCGACCCCAAGGCCGCCGTGAACAAGCTCGTGACCGCCGGTTCGCACCCCGCGTGCCCGCGGCCCAGCCGATAGAGGAGCAGCTCGATGGGCCAGTTCACGCCCACGCCGCACGATCCAGACGACCGTGGCCACTTCGGCCCGTGGGGTGGCCGGTTCGTCCCGGAGGCCCTGATCGCGGCGGTGGACGAGCTGGCCGCCGAGTACGACAAGGCGCGCATCGACCCGGACTTCGTGAACGAGTTCCAGCGCCTGCTGAAGGACTTCGCGGGCCGTCCGTCGCTGCTGACGGAGGCGCCGAAGTTCGGTGAGCACGCCGGGACGCGCGTGTTCCTCAAGCGCGAGGACCTGAACCACACCGGCTCGCACAAGATCAACAACGTGCTGGGCCAGGCGCTGCTCACCAAGCGCATGGGCAAGAAGCGCGTGATCGCGGAGACCGGTGCCGGGCAGCACGGCGTGGCGACCGCGACGGCGTGCGCGCTGCTCGGGCTCGACTGCGTCGTCTACATGGGCGAGGTCGACACCGAACGGCAGGCGCTCAACGTCGCCCGCATGCGGCTGCTCGGTGCCGAGGTCATCCCGGTGAAGTCCGGCTCGCGCACGCTCAAGGACGCGATCAACGAGGCGTTGCGCGACTGGGTCGCCAACGTCGACGAGACGCACTACCTGCTCGGCACGGCCGCGGGCCCGCACCCGTTCCCGCTGCTGGTCCGCGACTTCCACCGGATCATCGGCATCGAGGCGCGCGAGCAGATCCTCGAGAAGGCCGGGCGTCTGCCCGACGCCGTCGTCGCGTGCGTCGGTGGCGGGTCGAACGCGATCGGCATCTTCCACGCCTTCCTCGACGACCCGGGCGTACGGCTGTACGGCTATGAGGCCGGCGGCGACGGCATCCACACCGACCGCCATGCGGCGAGCATCACCGGTGGCTCGCCGGGAGT
>JAVXWK010000547.1:0-26477 GCA_032230575.1 Pseudonocardiales bacterium
GTCCGCCGTGTGCTTGGTGTCGATGAGAACCAGGCCTTTCACGCGTTCCGGTGCGCGCCTGAGCACGGCCATCGCGACGTAGCCGCCCATCGAGCACCCGCCGAGCACCACCTCGTTGCCCACTTGGTCGAGGACTTGTCGCGCGAGCGTGTCGAGGTCCGGTTCGCCGTGCCCGTCGAGGTTCGGCGTCAACGCCCCCGGCACGTCCCACATCCGCGCGTCGAGCGGAAAGGCGTGCAGCAGCACCAGATCCATCAGCTCTCCCACTCCGGCGCCAGCACCGACCACACCTCGAGGTCCTGCCGAACCCCTCGCAGCGGGTAGTACGAGCGCAGCACGCCATCCTTGGTCAGCCCGAGCCGCCGCGCGACCGCGATGCTGGGCGCGTTCTTCGACGACACCAGCCACTCAACCCGATGGATGCCGCGCTCGCGAATCGCCCAGTCGATCAGCACCTTCGCGGCTTTGGTGACCAGCCCCTTGCCGGTGGCGCTCGGTTCCAGCCAGCACCCGACCTCCGCGCGCCCCGTGCTCACGTCCATCTCGCGCAGCATCACGCCGCCGACCAGCTTCTCGTCGAGCCAGATGCCGTAGATGCGTGCTTTGTCCGCGGCCTTGTTGTCCGCGTAGCCCTGCAGCAGACTCCGCGCGCTCTCGAGATCCTTCGCCTTGTCCGCGAACGTGATGTGCTGCGCGATGAAGTCCCGGCCGCGCTCGATGTGCGCGAAGAACTCCTCTGCCTGCCACGGTTCCAACGGGCGCAGCTCAGCGCCGTCGGCCAATGACCTCACGAACATCATTTCCCCCATGATGAGTGGTATGCCGACTCGAATCGTATTCGTGCGACATGCACAGTCCGTGCGGCCGCAGTTCGGAGTGCCCGACGACGACCAGCGGCCACTGCGGGCGGACGGGCTGGTGGCAGCTGAGGAGTTGGTGCCACGCCTCGTGGAGTTCGCGCCTGTTGCCGTGTTGTCGAGCCCGCAGTCGCGGGCGGTGCAGACCGTCGCGCCGACCGCTTCGGCGCTGGGGTTGCCTGTCACGACGTGGCCGGAGCTGCGGGAGTGGGAGTCAGGGCTGCTGCCGAGCGCGGACTGGGAGGCGCTCTACGCCCGAAGCTGGGCTGATCCCGGGTTCGCGCACGGGGCGGGGGAGAGTCTTGATCAGCTGACCGCGCGTGCTGGGAAGGCGTTGGCGCGCATGGCGGAGGAGTACCCGGACGCGACCGTGCTGGTGGGGTCGCACGGGACGTTCCTGTCGCGTGCGTTGATCGCGGCGGGGCACCGCGCGGACTGGGCCTTCTGCCGCGCGATGCCGATGCCGGCGATCTACGAAGTCACTTCTTCGCGGTCTGCGGACGCGTGATCTGCGCGGTCGGCCCGTCCACCTGAGGCGCCTGGGCAGGCTTGTTCGGCGTGGCGGGCGCGGCCTGTGGAGCAGCGGGCGCGGCCTGAGCCGGGGGTGCGGGCTGAGCCGGTACCGGTGCGGCGCCTTCCGCCGGAGCAGCCGCGGACTCCTTGTCCTCCTCCACCGGGTCGAGCAGCGGCACGACCTCCTGCAGCGCCGTCCGCACGCTGTGGAGCTGGTGCGAGAGGCGGTTGCGGAGGTTGCGCAGCTGGTCGACGCGCTGGGTGGCGGCGGTGGTGCGGCGGTTGGCTTCCTCGGTGGCCTCGCGGACGCGGCGGTTCGACTCGTCCGTGGCTTCCTGGATGCGGGCCGTGGCCTCGGTGATCGAGTCGTGGCGGCGGCGGTTCGCCTCTTCGGTCGCCTCGCGGACGCGGCGCTCGGCCTCGGCCTTCGACGACGTCTGCTCGGCGGCGATGGCCGCGCGAACGCGAGCGGCTTCCTCGGCGGCTTCGCGGGTGCGGCGGTCGGCCTCGGACTTGGAGGTCGCCTCCTGCTGGGCGAGGGTGGCCATCGCCTCGGACCGGCGGGCGGCCATCGCGATCTCGAAGTCCTCCTCGACGGTCACGCGGCGGGCCTCGGAGTCGTCGGCGATCTTGCGAGCGGCGGACTCGGCCTCGGAGACGATCTTCTCGGCTTCGGCGCGCGCCGTCTCCAGAACGCCCTTGTGCTCGGCCTCCATGGCGGCACGGCGCTCGTCCAGCTCGAGAATCAGCTTCTCGTAGCGCTGGCGGAGCACACCCGCGTCGGCTTCCGCCTTGGCGCGGATGTGCCCGCCCTCCGCTTCGGCACGGGCCTTGATCTCGTTGGCCTCGTCCTGGGCCAGCCGCAGCATGCGCTGGAGGCGCTCGGAGAGCCCCTCCAGCGTCGTCGGCGGCAGTGACAGGCGCTCCACCTGGTTGCGCATCTCGGAGATCTCCGAGCGTGCGGCTTCCAGCTGGCGAGCCAGATCGGACGTCTGGGACACGGCGGCATCGCGGTCCGCGGCCAGCAGCCGCAGGTCCGAGTCGAGGCGTTCGAGATGATCCTCGACCTGGGCGCGGTCGTAACCGCGCTTGACGATGTCGAAGCCGGATCCCAGTGGGACGAGGTCACGGTCGTCGGCGAGGGGGCCCATACCCCTCACGCTACCCGTTCGGGTAACCCCAGAAGGTCACACACCCCGGAATCGGTTGATGGCCGTGAGGTGCTTCGCGCGCATCTCGTGATCGAGAACACCCAGACCCTCTTCGGGCGCAAGGCACAGCACGCCGACCTTGCCCTGGTGCGCGTTGCGGTGGACGTCGTGCGCGGCCTGGCCTGTTTCGTCCATTGAGTACACCTTGGACACTGTGGGGTGGATCTTTCCCTTGGCGATCAAGCGGTTCGCCTCCCACGCCTCGCGGTAGTTCGCGAAGTGCGAGGAGATGATGCTCTTGAGGTTCATCCACAGGTAGCGGTTGTCGTACTGGTGCATGTACCCGGAGGTCGACGCACACGTCACGATCTTGCCGCCCTTGCGCGCCACGAAGACCGAAGCGCCGAACGTCTCGCGGCCGGGGTGCTCGAACACGATGTCCGGGTCCTCGCCACCGGTCAGCTCACGGATGCGTGCGCCGAACCGCTTCCACTCGCGCGGGTCCTGCTCGTTCTCGTTCTTCCAGAACTTGTAGCCCTCGGCGGAACGATCGATGATCAGTTCGGCGCCCATGGAACGAACGATCTCCGCCTTCTCCGGCGAGGAGACGACACACACGGGCGTCGCACCACCGTTCAGCGCGAACTGCGTGGCGTACGAACCCAGACCACCGGACGCGCCCCAGATCAGGACCGTGTCGCCCTGCTTCATGTTCGCGCCGTTGGTCGACACGAGCTGCCGGTACGCGGTGGAGTTGACCAGGCCCGGCGACGCGGCCTCTTCCCACGTGAGGTGCTTCGGCATCGGCATCAGCTGGTTCGACTTCACCAGCGCGAGGTCCGCGAGGCCACCGAAGTTCGTCTCGAAGCCCCAGATCCGCTGCTGCGGGTCGAGCATCGTGTCGTTGTGCCCGTCCGGTGCCTCCAGAGGCACGTCCAGACAGTGCGCCACGACGCGGTCGCCCGGCTTCCACGCGGTGACGCCGGGACCGGTGCGCACGACGACGCCCGCCAGGTCCGAGCCCACGACGTGGTACGGCAGGTTGTGACGGCCACCGAGCTTCTTCAGGAAGCCGAACGTGGACACCGGCTCGAAGATCGAGGTCCACACGGTGTTGTAGTTGATCGCGGACGCCATGACGGCCACGAGCGCCTCGCCAGGACCGAGCTCCGGCGTGGCGACCTCGTCGATGTGCAACGACTTGCGAGGGTCCTTGTCCCTCGTCTCAAGGCCTGAGAACATGTCGGCCTCGTCCGCGTGCACGGTCACGCCCCGATAGCTCTCCGGAACGTCCAAGGAACCGATCGCGTCCAGCTCGTCAGCCAGGATCGCGTCAAGGATCTTCTGCACGGCGGCATTCCTTCCCTAGTGAGGGATAGTCGCAGGTTGCCGGAGGTTACTCAGGAGTAACCGATTCAGAATCGCGCTTGTGAGGGATTCCACTCAGAAGAGTTGACCGGGCGGCCAACCAAGGAGGAGCATCGAGAGTGTCCGAGAAGGAGGAGGTGGTGGAGATGACCAAGGCGTGGACCAGGTGGCAGGACTGGGCCGAGGTGGCGATCGGCGTGCTGGTGCTGCTGTCTCCGCTCGCAGTGGACACCTCGAACGCGGCCATGTGGACGATGATCGTGCTCGGCGCGCTCATCGCGATCGACGGACTCGTCGATCTCGCCATGCCCGCGATGATCTACGGGGAGTACGTGCAGATGGTGCTCGGAGCACTGCTGTTCATCTCGCCGTGGGTGATGAGCTACACCGACATGATGGCCGCCTCGTGGGCGTCCTGGATCGGTGGCGTCCTCACCGTTGCCGCGGGGGCATTGGCGATGCCCGCCGCGAATGCCGCACACTCGGCCGCGGCTCAGCCGCACTGATCAGTCAGGAAACCTGTGGGCCCAGGAACGTTCTTGGGCCCACACACCCGTGGAGGAACGTGTGGAGGACTCGGCCAAGGAGCGCATCCTTGCCGCGGCCGAGGAGCTGTTCGCCGACTCCGGCTTCGACGCCACCCCGACCTCGCGCATCGCCGAACGCGCCGGCGTGCCCAAAGGCCTGGTGCACTACTACTTCAACCGCAAGAGAGACCTGCTGGCCGCGCTCGTCGCACGCCTGCCGGACAGCACGGTCGACCACCGCAGGGTCGTAGTGGTGGGAGACATCGCCGAATCGCTCAGAAGGCTCGTCGCGGCACTTGACGCGCGCTTGAACGCCTCGCCACTGCTGTCGCACCTGCTGTGGCGTGAAGCGGATACGCATTCGGCTGTCCGCGATGCCATGCAGGCGCGCTACGACAACGTTGCGGCGCAGATCAAACAGGTCATCCTCGCCGCGGGCGGGGCAGCGGTGGCGATCAAGGACGTCGAGGCGGCAGCGGCACTCCTCGCGCTGGCCGTGAGCTACCGGCACTCGGTGGCACGGCACAGCGACGAGGAGGATCCGATCGACCGCGAGCTGAGCTTCGTCGCTAGCGCGCTGATGCCGCGGGCTCGACCAGCTCAATGAGCACGCCGCCCGCGTCCTTGGGGTGCACGAAGTTGACGCGGCTGTTCGACGTGCCGCGCCTCGCCTTGTCGTAGAGCAGGCGCAGGCCCTTCTCGCGCAGCACGTCCGCCGCAACGTCCACATCGGACACCCGGTACGCGAGCTGCTGCAGGCCGGGACCCGAGCGGCCGATGAACTTGGCGATCGTCGAGTCCTCGTTGAGCGGCGCCAGCAGCTGGATCGCGGTGCCGTCGTGGTCGCCGGGCGCGTGCAGCATCGCCTCGCGCACGCCCTGCTCCTCGTTGACCTCTTCGTGGGCGACCTCGAGGCCGAAGTTGTCGCGGTAGAACGCGATGGCCACGTCGAGGTCGGGCACCGCGATGCCCACATGGTCGATCGCGGTCACGAATCGAGCGAGTTCTGCGTTCATAGCGGGGAGGGTATCTACTCGATCGGTGCAGGTGCTCCTGTGCGGGGTCTCACACGATTACCGCCCAGTAGCCACAGGTATGGTGCCTAGTTAACGACCGTTCGCTCTTCCATGGAGGCAGCTGTGTCCGGTTCCGTGATCGTCGCCGGGGCGCGCACCCCGATGGGGCGACTGCTCGGATCGCTCAAGGATTTCTCCGGCGCCCAGCTCGGCGGCGTCGCGATCAAGGCGGCACTGGAACGCGCGGGTGTGGCTCCCGAGCAGGTGCAGTACGTGATCATGGGTCAGGTGCTCACCGCCGGTGCGGGCCAGATGCCCGCCCGCCAGGCCGCGATCGCCGCGGGCATTCCGATGAGCGTGCCCGCGCTGAGCATCAACAAGGTGTGCCTGTCCGGCATCGACGCCATCGCGTTGGCGGACCAGCTGATTCGCGCCGGTGAGTTCGACATCGTCGTCGCGGGCGGCCAGGAGTCGATGACCCAGGCACCGCACCTGCTGCCGAAGTCGCGCGGCGGGTTCAAGTACGGCGACGTGACGCTGCAGGACCACATGGCGCACGACGGCCTGTTCTGCGCGATCGACCAGGTCGCGATGGGCTCGTCGACCGAGAAGTACAACGGCCGCTACGGCGTGACCCGCGAGGAGCAGGACGCGTTCTCCGCGCGTTCGCACCAGCTCGCCGCCAAGGCCGTTGGGAACGGCGTCTTCGCGCAGGAGATCGCGCCGGTCGCGATCCCGCAGCGCAAGGGCGACCCGGTCCTGTTCGACACGGACGAGGGTGTGCGTGCCGAGACGACCGCCGAGTCGCTCGGCAAGCTGCGCCCGGCGTTCGCCGCGGACGGCACCATCACCGCGGGTTCGGCGTCGCAGATCTCGGACGGTGCTGCCGCCGTCGTCGTGATGAGCAAGGCCAAGGCCGAGGAACTGGGCCTGGAGTGGATCGCGGAGATCGGCGCCCACGGTGTCGTCGCTGGCCCCGACGCCTCGCTGCACGAGCAGCCGTCCAACGCCATCAAGGCCGCCTGCGCCAAGGAGGGCATCTCGCCCGCCGACCTCGACCTGGTCGAGATCAACGAGGCGTTCGCGGCGGTCGGCATCGTGTCGACGAAGCAGCTCGGAATCTCCGAGGACAAGGTCAACGTCAACGGCGGCGCCATCGCGCTCGGCCACCCGATCGGCATGTCCGGCGCCCGCATCGCCCTGCACCTCGCTCTTGAGCTGCAGCGGCGTGGCGGCGGCGTGGGTGCCGCGGCTCTGTGCGGTGGTGGTGGTCAGGGCGACGCTCTGATCATCCGCGTGCCCTCCAAGGCCTAGTGTTCTTGGTGTGGCCAAGGCTGTTGACGTAGCAGGACTGGTCGACCGCGCGCGTGACGGCGAACCGCGCGCGGTCGCCAGGCTGATCTCCCTGGTGGAGCAGGGGAGTTCTCAGCTGCCTCTGGTGGCGGCGGCGCTGGCTCCGCACACCGGCAACGCCCAGGTCATCGGTATCACCGGCGCCCCCGGCGTGGGCAAGTCGACCTCCACCAACGCCCTGGTGCGCGCGTTTCGTGAACAGGGCAAGCGAGTCGCGGTCGTGGCCGTCGACCCGTCCAGCCCGTTCTCCGGCGGCGCGCTGCTCGGCGACCGCGTCCGCATGGGCGACCACGCGACCGATCCAGGTGTCTTCATCCGCTCCATGGCCACGCGCGGGCACTTGGGCGGCCTCTCGTGGGCGACTCCTCAGGCTCTGCGCGTGCTCGACGCGGCCGGCTTCGACGTGATCATCGTGGAAACCGTCGGCGTCGGTCAGTCCGAAGTCGAGATCGTCTCTCTCGCCGACACGACTCTGGTCTTGCTCGCTCCCGGCATGGGCGACGGCATCCAGGCCGCCAAGGCGGGCATCCTCGAGATCGCGGACGTGTTCGTGGTCAACAAGGCAGACCGCGACGGCGCGGACCAGACCGCCCGCGACCTCAAGTACATGATCTCGCTGGGCCGCCGCGACCGCGAGGGGCCGTTGTGGCGCCCACCCGTCGTGAAAACCGTGGCCGCGCGCATGGAAGGCCTGGACCGGGTCGTCGAGGCGATCGCGGAGCACCAATCGTGGATGGCGTCGCACGGTGAGCTCGTCGAACGCCGTCTCCGCCGCGCGGGCGCCGAGATCGAGGCGATCGCAGTTGAACGTGTGCGAACGCGATTCGGCCCGGTGGACCAGCTGGCCAAGCGCGTGGTCTCCGGCGAGCTGGATCCGTTCGCCGCGGCCGACCAGTTGATCAGCGGTAACCTGCGGGCATGACCGCTTGGGGAGCGCCTCCGCCTGTCGTCATCGATCTCGGCAAGAGCGACACCCGCAAAGTCCTCATAGGCGGCTCGGTGGCCGGCGTCCTCGGCATCCTCGCCCTGGTGGGTTCCGTGTCGGCCTTCGCGGACGGCCAGCCGGTCGGCGGGATCATCGCGGGCATCATCGGCATCGCCTTCACCGGCATCGGCGTGATGGCCGTCGTGAAGTGGAAGACGATCTCCCGGCCCCGCAGGCTCGTCATCGAACAGCAGGGCATCCGCCTCGACGATCCGCAGGGCATGCCGTGGGCGGTGGGGTGGCAGGAGCTGGGCGCCATCTCGATCTCCCGCACCCGGGAACGGGCCGTTCAGCTCGCAGACGCCCTGGTCAGGCGCACTTTGGTGCGCGTGGACCTGCATCCGCGGGATCCGCAACGCTTCCGGCCCGCGCACCCGACGATGGAGCCCCTGTGGGAGTTCCACCGGGTGCAGAACGGGTATCGGCTGCCGCTCGGGGACTCGGCCGGGTTCATCGGCCCGATCGACCAGGGGCTGCGGACGTTCGCCCCGCAGATCTACCGCGGCGTGCTCGACGAGGGCTTCACGGTCGGCCTGCACTGACCGAAGCTGGGCCAAGTGAGACGTCCCTCTACTCTCAGTAGTTATGGTTTTCACCGTTTGCGGTGATGGTCTCCCCCTTGACTACTCTGGGGAGTTACCCTCAGTCGTTCGTACGGTGTCACTTCTCTCCCCCCAAGGGGTGAAGCCGTGGGCGGCAACGTGAGCACAGAGCAGCGCGTGCTGGACGTTGTGCTGTCCTTCGCCGAAGACGACACCATTCCCGACCTGCTCCGCCACGTGGTCGAATCCGCCTGTGAGCTCATCGGGGCCCCGTACGGCGCGCTGGCCGTGATCAGCAACCACAAGGAGCTCCTGGAGTTCACGCAGTCCGACGGCCAGCCCCAGATCACGACCGGTGACCCGCGCTCGATCGGCGTAGACGACTTCCTCGGCGCCCAGATCAAGGTTCACGGCGAGACCTTCGGCAACCTCTTCCTGTCCGGGAAACCCGAGTTCACCGACCAGGACCAGGACATCCTCAGCGCGCTGGCGACGGCCGCGGGCTCTGCCATCGGCCACCTCGACCGCTACGAGCGGACCCGTAGAAGAGAAGCCTGGCTCAGGGCTGCGGCAGAGGTCACCACCAACCTCCTGACCGGCACCACCGGCAGAGACGCCCTCTACCAGGTGGCCACCACCGCCAGGCAGACGGCCGACGCGCACTTCTGCGCACTGGCCCTGCCGGACCACAACGGCGATCTGGTCATCGAGGTCGCCGACGGCGGCACCTACGACGCCGAAGGGATGAAGATCCCGAGAGACGGCTCGGTCAGCTACCGCGTCTACGAGTCGGGTCAGCCGGAATGCCACGACGAGGGCACGGTTCCCGCGGTGCCGGGCCCGTGTGCGGTGGTCGCGCTGACCGTGGGCGACCGCACGATCGGCGTCCTGATCCTCGCCAGGCGAAGAGGCGAGCCGAAGTTCGACGACGGGGACCTGATCGATGCCTTCGCCGCCCAGGCCGCGCTCGTCCTCGAGTTCACCAGGGCCCAGGGCGACACCGAACGCCTGGCGGTCCTGGAAGACCGCGACCGCATCGCCAGAGACCTGCACGACCTCGTCATCCAGCGGCTGTTCGGCCTGGGGCTGGGCCTGCAGGGCCTGACGAGCGCGAACGCGAAGATCAGCGGGTTCGTGGAGGAGGTCGACCACACGATCCGCGAAATCCGCAGAACCATCTTCTCCCTGCAGGAACCACCGTCGGGCAGCACGAGCCTGCGAGGCCAGCTGCTCAACGCCGTCCACGACTCCGCGAGGCTGCTGGGCTTCGAGCCGGACGTCTCTCTCGAAGGCCCCCTCGACACCGTGGTGCCCGATCAGCTCAGGCCAGATCTGCTGGCCACGCTCCGAGAAGCGCTCACGAACGTGGTGCGGCACGCGAGAGCGCGGCACGTCGCGGTGGCCGTGAGTGTGAACCGCACGGTGACGCGGCTGGAACTCATGGTGAAGGACGACGGGCGCGGCTTGCCGTTGACTGAAGATTCCGGCGCCGTGCCCCACCACGCCGGGGGGCTGGCGAACATGGCGGCTCGGGCGCGGCGCCATCACGGTGACTGCGCGGTGGACTCGATCCCCGGTGCGGGCGTGAGCATCACGTGGTTCGTCCCGCTGGTGCTGCAGGAGGCGACATGGCGATAGCAGTGCTGCTGGTGGATGACCACGAGATCGTGCGGCGCGGGCTGGTGCAGCTGCTCGCGCTGGCCGACGACATCAAGGTGGTGGGGCAGGCGGACAGCGCCACGGCCGCCATCACGATGGCGCCCAGGCTCAAACCCGATGTGGCGATCATCGACGTCCGGCTGCCCGACGGCGACGGCGTGACGGTGTGCCGGGAGATGAGGAGCTTGCTGCAGCCGCCGCCGGCCTGCCTGATGCTCACGTCCTATTCGGACGATGAGGCGTTGTTCGGGGCGATCATGGCCGGCGCGTCCGGGTACATGCTGAAAGAGGTCAGCGGCAACGATCTCGTGGCCGCCGTCCGCACGCTCGCGACCGGTGGTTCGCTGCTGCACGCCGGAGTCACGGCCACTGTCTTGCAACGGCTCAGGGGCGGCCCCGAGGAGGATCCGCGCTATGCCGCGCTGAGCCCGCAGGAACGCCGGATCCTCGACCTCATCGCCGAGGGCATGACGAACCGGCAGATCGCCAACCGGCTGTTCCTCGCCGAGAAGACCGTGAAGAACTACGTGTCCAGCCTCCTGCACAAGCTCGGCTTCGACCGCCGTACCGAGGCGGGCGTCTACGCGGCCCGACGCAGACGCACGCACCCCGGCACTTTCTAGAGGCGCCCGTCCGACCGCGTATTCCCCCGGCAACGTTCCGAGCCACACCACTAGGCGACTCGCGGCACCGGCTTCGCGACCGGAACTTCCTTCTCCGCCAGCCGTTCCGTCTTCGCCCACGAGTTGCGCCCGGCGAAGTGCCGGTACAGCGCGCGCAACGTCGAGATCGAGCCCAGGATCAGGAACACCGGATAGGCCAGGCCCACGGCGAGGCAGCGCCACAACGGCTCGTCGCCGTGCTTGAGCCGGTGCACCACGCCCCAGATCAGGCCGGGCAGCACCAGTGCGACGAGCCAGATTCCCAGTGCCAGCAGCGTGGTCGAGGTGTTCGTCACCATGCCGCCGAGGTCGTGGCCGCTGAGCTGCGCGTAGAAGTTGATGCCCACCAACGCGGTGATGAGCAACGTCATCGGCGCGACCAGCCACGGCGTGAGCAGGTACTGCAGGAACTCCAGCAGCGCAACGGATCCCACGTGCTTGGCCCTGATCAGCCTGGGCACATAAGGAAGGCACTGCAGGTTGCCCTGGCCCCAGCGGGTTCGCTGGCGCAGCAGGCGGTTCACGTCGATCAGGCCCTGCTGGGTGATCGTCGCGTGGGTGGCGTACCGGATGCGCTGGCCCGTCAGGTGCACGCGCAGGCCCAGCTCCAGGTCCTCGACCAGGCAGGCGGACCACGGCGCGTCGCCGAGCCCCATCAACGTGGCGAGCCGCACGAACTGGCCGTTGCCGCCGAGCCCTACCGTGCCGACGACGTCGCGCAACGACTGCGAGGCGTCCACGACACAGCTGAACTCCAGGTCCTGCAGGAACGCCAGCAGGTTGGTGCGGTTGTGGATGCGCACGCGGCACTGCACGGCGCCCACGTCGCGCTGGCCGAAGTACGAGGTGATCTCGGAGAGCATGCCGGGCTCACCCCGGCCGTCGCCGTCGATCACGCCGACGATCGTGCGGTGCACCGTGCCGTCGGCCTCGGCGATGCCGCGGATGTACCGGAAGGCGTGGTTGAGGGCCTCACCCTTGCCCTTTCGGGCTTCCGGCGGGTTGCGTCTCAGCACGTGCAGCCGATGGTCGTCGATCTCGGCCAGCACGTGCGGCGTGCGGTCGTCCGAGCCGTCGTCCACGACGACGACCTGGACCGGTGTGCGCGCGCCGTCCAACGCGAGCGCGGAACGCACCGTGTTGGCCACAACACGTTCCTCGTTCAACGCGGGAATGATGATCCAGTACTGCAGCGGATGTCGCGAAGGCACTTCCGGTCCACCCGGTTTCGGGCGCCACCAGACGAACACTGCGAGGACCAGGTTGTAACTGGGCCAAAACACGAGCAGTACTAGCATGAACGTCGCGAATTGTGTCGTGTCACTCATGACACAAACCTGTCTACAAAAGCGGTTGCAGGGACAACCACAACCATGCGGATGTGAAGTTGGGTCATTGCTGGCTCCTGGTAACGAAGCGCTGGGCCGGTGCGAGATACCAGACAGCAAGGCCAGGAGCTGGTGTTCGAGGCGAGACTAGGGGCAGGCAGAGCGGAGCGTCAACCGGCCATATCGGGGACGAATGGAGCTTCGTTACACGAAGTTCGCAAAGCTAAATCACCGATATGGCGGTACCTGCGCGGGGCGGGTACCAATTGATTGTCAGCGATGATCGAGTCGCTGTCCGCAGATGGCGCGCACGTTCGCCGCACGTGCCTGGATAGAGTCCAAAGAGGTAGAAGATGGGACCAAGTGCCCTGGTGCCCGGCCCTAGGCAGTTCACTCGGGGAGAAGTGCCCGAGGTCTTTCTCGTGGCGGGAACTCGTCCGGAAGCGGTGAAGATGGCACCGGTCGCCGCCGCGATGTTCGCGGGCGGGCGCATCCGGCCCGTCGTGGTGAACTCGGGTCAGCATCCGGAGATGGTCGACCAGGCTCTGGAGTCGTTCGGCTTCGCGGCGGACGTCCGGCTCAAGCTGAACCGCGTCACGGGCGGTCAGGCCGAGCTCACCAGCCAGTTGATCGAGGAGCTCGACCGGCTCTTCACCGAACGCGCGCCGGCCGCGGTGCTCGTGCAGGGCGACACGACGACGACTCTCGCGGGCGCGCTCGCCGCGTTCTGGCAGCAGATCCCGGTCGTGCACCTGGAAGCCGGCCTGCGCTCGCACGACCTCACCTCGCCGTTCCCCGAGGAGGGGAACCGCAAGATGGTCGGCCAGCTCGCGTCGTTGCACCTGGCGCCGACGGCGGACGCCACGGCGCACCTCGCCGCGGAGTCGTTGCAGGGCAACAAAGTCCTGACGATCGGCAACACCGTGGTGGACGCCGTGCTGGACGTGGCCGCCCGGCGC
This sequence comes from Pseudonocardiales bacterium, assembly GCA_032230575.1. GTDB lineage: Bacteria > Actinomycetota > Actinomycetes > Mycobacteriales > Pseudonocardiaceae > Lentzea. The sequence goes on from JAVXWK010000547.1 coordinate 12,921, forward strand.
GCGCCCTACGGCGACTCACGGCTGCAGGAGATCGAGAACAGAGTCCACTCCGGACAGTCGCGGCTCGTGCTGGTCACCACGCACCGTCGCGAGTCCTGGGGTGAACCGCTCGACCGCGTGCTGCGCGCGGTGGCGGACATCGTCGAGGCACGGCCCGACGTGGAGATCGTGCTGCCCGCGCACCCGAATCCCGCTGTGCGCCAACAGGTGATGGACGTGCTGGGGGGAGTCGGACGCGTCATGATCACCGACCCGCTGCCGTACGCGCAGCTGGCCCGGCTCCTCGCGCAGTGCACGCTGGTGCTGTCCGACTCGGGCGGCATCCAGGAGGAGGCGCCGTCGTTCGGCGTCCCGGCGCTCGTGCTGCGGGACGTGACCGAGCGGATGGAGGCCGTCAACGCGGGCTGCGCGGTGCTCGTCGGCACCGACCGCGAACGGATCGTCGACCTCACCGTCCGGTTGCTCGACAACCCCTCCGCGCGCGAGGCGATGACCGCCGAGGGCAACCCGTTCGGCGACGGGCTCGCCTCCGTGCGCACCGAACAGGCGCTGGCCTGGCTGCTGGGCCTGCAACAGCAGCGACCCGTCGAGTTTGCTCCGTACACCGGCAGCGCCACCGTGCGCATGTCGGGAGAGGTGGATGTGGCATGAAGGGCAGACTTTTCAAGTTGGCTGCCGGGGTCGCCCTGACGGTCGCGATGCTTCCCGCGCCCGCTCAGGCCGCGGACCTCTCGCTCGGGTTGAACCTGGGCGAGATCACCGAGAACCTGCTGCCCGCGCCGCCCAAGCCGCCGGCCACGCCGTCGACGACGAGCACGCGCATCCAGAAGCGCACCAGCCAGCCCGGTGTGATCTCGACGGTGCTCGGCACGCTCGGCCTGTCCGCGACCGCCCAGGCCGCCGCCACCGGCACGAACGGCGGTGGCGCGCCCGGTGCGAAGACGGGCCAGAAGACGCTGGTCCTGTACGACAACACCGGTCCGTGGGCGTGGCTCGGCGAGGCGTACGGGGTGCAGGCGGGCAACCTCGTCTCGCACGGCAGCTCGTACGTGATGCACCCGGTCGGCGCGTACACCGCGGGTGAGATCTCCGGCTACACCGGCGTCGTCTACGTCGGCTCGACCTACGACGAGCCGATCCCCGTGGCGTTCCTCGACGACGTGCTGGCGACGACCAAGCCGGTGCTGTGGATGGCGCACAACATCTGGCAGCTCACGGCTCGTGCGCCGAACTTCGCGACCACGTACGGCTGGAACTGGGCCGGCTTCGACTTCGGCGCGGCGACCACGGTCCGCTACGAGAACACCGATCTCGGTCGCGACCCGCTGGCCACGCCGTCCGGTCTGATGGTCACCTCGATCTCCAACCCGGCGATCGCGTCGGCACCCGCCATCGCCACGGGCTCGGCGGCCGGGCCGATCAACTGGGCCACCAAGGCCAGGAACCTGACCTACATCGGCGAGATCCCGTTCAGCTACGTCGACCACGGTGACCGCTACCTGGCCGCCGCGGACCTGATCAGCAAGGTCTCGAACCCGGCGATGGCGGACCGCAAGCGGGCTCTGGTGCGCATCGAGGACGTCGGCCCCGACGCCGACCCCCAGGAACTGCGCGCGGTCGCGGACTACCTGTACGCGCAGAAGATCCCGTTCTCGATCGCGGTCTACCCGCGCTTCGAGAACCCGCTCGGCGCCGAGAACAACGGCGTGCCCGAAGCCGCGAACCTCGCGCAGCGCCCGCAGGTCGTCAACGCGTTGCGGTACATGACCCAGCGCGGCGGCACGATCCTGATGCACGGCTACACGCACCAGTTCATGAAGGCCATCAACCCGTACGACGGCCGCAGTGGCAACGACTTCGAGTTCTACATGGCCCACGTCGACGCGAACAACAGCGTCATCTACGACGGCCCGGTCCCCGGTGACTCGGCCTCGTACGCGCAGGGCCGGATCAACTCGGCAACGACGCAGTTCGCGCTGGCCGGTTTCGCGAAGCCGACCATCTTCGAGCCGCCGCACTACGCCGCGTCCGCTGTGGACTACCAGGTCATCCAGCAGAACTTCGGCAAGCGCTACGACCGCAGCCTGTACTTCGGCGGGTACTGCCCCGGTGGCGCGTGCGGCACGGGTGCGCCGCAGTACGACAAGATCTACGGCCAGTACTTCCCGTACCTGGTCCGCGACATCTACGGCTCCGTCGTGGCGCCGGAAGCGGTGGGCAACGTCGAGCCCGAGCCGTTCAACAACCACCCGGCCAGGCTGCCCGCCGACCTGGTCAAGACGGCGCAACAGCTCAAGGTGGTCGATGATGGTGTCGCGAGCTTCTTCTACCACCCGTACCTGGGAACCGGGTACCTGCAGCAGACCGTTCAGGGGTTGAAGAGCGCGGGCTACACGTTCGCGTCCGTCGCCACGGTGATGGCCGGCTGACCTGAAAGAGAGGCCGGGAGATCTCACGGGGTCTCCCGGCCGTCCAGGAGGTGTGACGTGCGCTGGGCTCTCGTGGTGGTGGTCCTGGCGTTGGCCGGGTGTTCGTCCTCTGGCACCGGTTCCGCGCCGCCGTCCGCTGATGAGGGCTGGCAGGTCACCGTGTACTACACGGCGGTCGAGTCGTTCCACAGTGGACCTTCGGTGCCCGTGCGGGGTTGTCAGGTCATCGACTGCGAGAACGGCAAGGACCTGCTCGGGAACTTCCCGCAGTCGTTCGCGAAGGCCGTGAAGGACGAAGGTACCGGCCGGACTTCCTCCGGCCGGTACCTCAACTGGTCCCACGACAAGGGCTACTGGCTCGACACCGAGCCTCGCGACTCGTTCGGCAAGGCCCTGAGGCCCTTCGTGTCAGCGGCTGCCGACGGGTTGAGGACCGGGTCGCGGATCAAGCTCGTCTCCTGTGGACAGACGCCGGAGGGGACGAACGTCGACTCCGCGGTGTGCCAGAAGCTCGCGTCCTCGTCGTGGGAGATCACCGACGAGTTCACGCCGGGCCTCGGCGGTGACCGGCACATCGATCTCTACCTGGGCGAGGAAACCGGGCCCGGGTTCACCGAAAGCACCTGGTACACCACGTTGTCCGAGGCGGTGCTGGAGGTTCACCAGCCGAGCTGAGCCGCCAGCTCGCGTGCCTTCGTGAGCGGGTTTCCCCTGCCCTCACCAGGTGCCGGCAACGGCACGCCGGGGCAGCTCAGGTCGCCGCCAGGCACGACACCGTCGACGAGGTAGCTCTCCACCACGCCGCTGACGCAGTCGTTGCCGAACCCGTAGATGCCGTGGTCACCCTCGTCCTGCACGGTGAGCATGCGCGAGTTCGCGAACTGCCGGTGTGCTCGTCGAGCGCCTTCGAAAGGCGTCGCCGGGTCGCGCACGGACTGCACCATCAGCACCGACGAGACGTCCTTTCCGGTGGGGCGCTTGAGGTGCACGTCCGGCCGGTCCCACCACGCGCACGGGCCGGTGATCTGGTAGCCGCCGACGAGCGAGTACTGCTTGACGCTCCTGTTGCCCTCGCGCTCCAACGACTTCCGGTCACCGCGGAACGGGGTGTCGTTGCACAGGATCGACATCTGCGTGCCCATCACCGAGTCCGGGTACTGCTTGGGCGCTTGTGCCTTGGCCAACGACGGTCCGCCCGCGATCTGCGCCCACAGGAGCGTGGTGGGCTCGAAGGAGTCCTTGTCGTACAGGCCCGCGAAGATCAGGGCGTCCAGCAGGACCGGCGTGACGACGGTGCCGTCCGGGAGCGTGACGGGCTGCTCCGCGAGGTTCTTGCGGGTCCGCTCGTAGACCTGCCGCACCTCCTCCGCGGTCTTGCCGAGGTGGAACACGTTGTCGTACTTCGCCACCCACGGCAGGTAGTCGACGCGGAACCGGCGCTCAGCTCCGGCAGGGAGGTTGTCGAAGACCTTCTGCCACGACTCGGTGAACTCGGTGTTGGAGTCGAGGACGACCTTGTCGAGCGTCTTCGGGAAGTAGGTGGCGTAGTAGGCGCCCATCCAGCTGCCACCGGAGTACCCGAGCCAGCTGACCTTCTTGCGTCCCATGACCTGGCGCAGCAGATCGAGGTCGCGCACGGTCTGCTCGGTGGTGATGTGACGGCCCAGTTCGCCGGACTTGGTCTGGCAGAACTTCGCCTGCAGCTCCATGCCCTGATAGATCAGATCCAGGCCGGCCTTGCTGCGGTCACGCCAGTCGGTCGCGAGCCGGTGCTGGTAGCCGCCGCACGTGACGTTGTCGCTGGCGCCGGTGCCGCGCACGTCGATGCCGACGATTTCGGCGTTCTCGCTGAGCTTCGGCCGGTTCAGGTAGATCAACGGCAACGTGCGGCCCGCGCCGCCAGGGCCGCCGGGGTTGGTGAAGACCGTGGTCTTCGCCTTGCCGTTCAACGGAACCGTGCGACTCACTGCGATGGTGATGGTCTTGCCGTTGCCGGGATTGTTCCAGTCCATCGGTGCGGTGAAGCTGCCGCACTCCAGGCGCTCGAATCCGGGCTCGTCGGTGCACCTCTGCCAGTTGATCTGTTGCTGTGCAAGCGAAGCCGAAGCTTGCGGTACGACGATCAAGGTTGCCGCGACCGCCGCGACGATCGCCAAGGGCGTTCTCATGTCGTTCCCCCTTCTGGTGTGCCCGAAGCTCACCAGTTCCGGTGGCCGGGGACATCGCCAGAAGGGGGACGACGTGGTGCTGCTACTCAAGGCTTACGCCAGGTCGTGCAATGACCCGTGACAACTGTCACCAGCCGAGCTGAACCGCCAGCTCACGAGCCTGCTCCAGCACGCCTGCCCGCTGCTCGCCCGGAGCGGGCAGCGGCACACCGGGGCACGTCGAGTCGCTCGTCGGGTTCACGCGGTCGACGAGGTAGCGCTCGACGACGTCGTTCACACAGTCGTTGTCGAGCCCGTAGATGCCGTGGTCACCCTCGTCCTTCACGGTGAGCATCTTCGAGTTGCGGAAGCCCTGGTGGGCTCGCTGCGCGCCTTCCAGCGGCGTCGCCGGGTCGCGCACCGACTGCACCATCAACGTCGAGTCCACCCCGATTCCGTTGGGATGCTTGAGCTGCACGTTCGGCCGGTCCCAGTAAGCGCAGGGGCCCATGATCTGGTAGTAGCCCATCAGCGGCCACTTGGCGCCGTCCTGGACCGCGTCGCGCTCCAGGTACTTCCGGTCGCCCTTGAACGGCGTGTCGTTGCAGATGATCGAGTACAGCGTGCCGTTCGAGGCGTCCGGGTAGCTCGCCCGCGCCTTCAGTTGCGCCGGCACCGCACCCGCCAGCTCGGCGAACTTCCGTGCCACCGAGTCGAAGGAGTGCTTGCTGTACTGCCCCTGGAAGAGCAGGAGGTCCAGCCTGACCGCGTTGTAGGTGCCTTCGGGCAGGGTGATCGGCTGCTGCGCGAGCTTCGCCCGAGTCCGCTCGTAGGTCTGCCGCACTTCCTCCCCGGTCTTGCCGAGGTGGTAGATGTCGTCGTACTTGGCGACCCAAGGCGCGAAGTCGACGCGAAACCGCCGCTCGAACCCCATGCCCCAGTCGTCGAAGACGGGCTGCCACGGTCCGGTGAACGCGGCGTTCGAGTCGAGCACGATCTTGTCGAGCGACTTCGGGAAGTAGGTCGCGAAGTACGCGCCCATCCAGGTGCCGCCGGAGTAGCCGAGCCAGTCGACCTTCTTGCGGCCCAGCACCTGCCGAAGCAGGTCGAGGTCCTTCACCGTCTGGTCGGTGGTGATGTAGCGGCCGAGCTCGCCGGACTTGGTCTGGCAGAACTTGGCGTGCAGCTCCATGCCTTGGTAGAGCAGGTCCAGGTTGGCCTTGCTGCGGTCGCGCGGGTCCGTCGAGCCGAGTGTGTCGTACATGCCGCACGTGACGTTGCTGCTGGCCCCGGTGCCGCGCACGTCGATGCCGACGATCTCGGCGTTCTCGCTGAGCTTCGGCCGGTTCAGGAACGCCAGCGGCAACGTGCGACCCTCACCGCCCGGTCCGCCGGGGTTGGTGAAGACCGTGGACTTCGCCGTGCCGTTCTTGGGCGTGAGCCGGCTGACCGCGATGGTGATGGTCTTGCCGTTGCCCGGGTTGTTCCAGTCCATCGGCGCGGTGAAGCTGCCGCACTCCAGCCGTTCCGCGCCCGGTGGCAGTCCGGGTGGCGCGGTGTCGAAGCACTTCCGCCACTGGATCTCTTGAAGTGGCTGGGCCTGTGCCTGTGGTGCGATCAGCAGCGACGTCGCCGTGACTGCGGCCAACGTGGCCGCGACTTGCTTGCGCATTCGGGTTCCCCCTCCGATGTGCTCCTAGCTCATCGCTTCTGGGGGTCCCCGGACATCCGCCGGAGGGTGACTGACGCCTACAACTCTGGTCGTACGCCAACCCGGGCAAATGCTCCGAACGGCCGAAGGGCCGCCCCCTGGGAAACGGGAGCGGCCCAACGAGTCGGTTGCGTCAGCAGGACTGCTTGTAGAAGTACTTCGAGTTGGCCGACGCGTCGTCCTTCGTGATGGCGACCAGGTCCGTCTCGATGTCGCGCTTGTTCGTCTTGCCGTCGATCGCGGCGAGCGCCTGCTCGACACCCTGCTTGCCGATCGTGCCGGGGTCCTGCGCGATCAGGGCCTGCACGGTGCCCGCCTGCAGGTCCTTGACCTGGTTGGGCGAGGCGTCGAAGCCGACCAGGTTCACCGTGCCGGTCTTGCCCGCGTTGCGCAGGCCGGTGGCGGCACCCTCACCGCTGTTCAGGTTCGTGGCGAACACGCCGATCAGGTCCGGGTTGGCGGCGAGCGTCGCGGTCACCTTCGAGGCGGCGGTGGCGGCCTCGTTGTCGGTGTACTGCTGACCGATGTACTTGAGGTTCGGGTAGGCCTTGATGGCGTCCTCGAACCCCTTGGCGCGGGCGTCGGTGGTGGACGTGCCGGCCTTGGTGTTCAGCACCAGCACCGAGCCGGACTTGCCGGCCGTCAGCTTGTTGATCGTCTCGGCGGCCAGCTTGCCGCCCTGCTCGTTGTTGGACGAGATGGTGGACGAGGCGATCGAGGTGTCCTGCAGCTTGGTGTCGACCTCGATGACCTTGATGCCCGCGTCCTTGAGCTGCTTCATCGGACCGGCCATGGCCTTGTCGTCGGTCGGCGCGATCAGCACCGCCGCCGGCTTGTCGGCCAGGATGCCGGTGACGATCGGGGTCTGCTGGGCCGCGTCGAACTTCGCCGGTGCCTGGGTCTTGGCCTCGTAGCCCGCGGCCTTGGCCGCCTCCTCGAAGCCGCACTGCATCGAGATGTAGAACGGTTCCGCGCTGATGCCGGGAATCAGCACCAGCTTCTTGTTCGCGGCAGTGTTGCCCGAACCCGAGTCACCAATCTGCCCGCCTCCGCCACACGCGGCGAGCAGGAACGCGGCCGAAACGGCCACTGCGGAGCGGATCTTCATTGGTCCAGCACCTTTCCCTAACGTTGGTTGCGCGCCCGCCGCCGTGTCTGGTCCAGCCACACGGCGGCCACCAGCACGATCGCGACGGCGATCGGCTGCCAGAACTCCTCGACCCCGATGATCACGAGGCCCTTCTCCAACACCGCCGGGATGAACACGCCGAACACCGTGCCCAGCACCGAACCCAAGCCGCCGAAGATGCTGGTACCACCGAGCACGACGGCGGCGATCGCGTTCAGGTTGTCCGTCTCGTGGCCGGTGACGACCGCGACCCGGAAGAACGCGTTGCCCATGAATCCCGCGAGTCCCGCGAGGGTGCCCGCGAGCAGGTACACCTTCGTGAGGTGGTTGCGCACCGAGATGCCCACCCGCCTCGCCGCTTCCTCGTTCGAACCGACCGCGTAGGTGTAGCGGCCGAATCGCGTGGTGGAGAGCAGAAGCGCGCCGAGAGCGGTGACGATCGCGGCCACGATCACGATGTTCGGGATGCCGAACCACGTGCCGGAGCCGAACGTCGTGTTGAGCTTGTCCGGGATGCCGGACACGTTGGAGCCGTTGTTCAGCAACAGAGCCGCGCCCTGTGCCGCGCCGAACGAACCCAGCGTCACGATCAGCGGCGGGATCTTCGCGCGGGAGATCAGCAGGCCGTTGAGCAGACCCCACACCGCGCCGCTGACGACCGCGACGAGCAGACCGAACGCGATCACGCCCCAGCCGGCGTTCGTCGCGTCGCCGCCGGACACCGAGTTCATCGCCATCGCGGACAGGACGCTCGCGAACACCAGCACCGAACCGACGGACAGGTCGATGCCGGACGTGATGATCACGAACGTCATGCCGACCGAGAGCACCAGCAGCACGGCGGTTTCCGCGAGCAGGAACTGCAGCGTGGTCACCTGGAACACGGCGTCCGGGCGGATCGCGCCGAACACCGCGACGAGAACCAGCAGCACCAGGCCGATCCAGAGCGTGTTCGCGCCGGTCAGCCGCTTGAGAAGCGGGGTACGCGCCTCGTCGTTCTCCGTAGACAACGTTGTCTCTTCGGTACTCGTCATTAGGCAGCGTCCTCTTGAGACAGTGCACCGGTCATCGCGCCGACCAGCTCTTCGACAGTGGTGTCGGCGGCCTTGAAACGGGCCACTCGACGGCCGAGGCGCAGCACCTCGACCCGGTCGGACACCGACAGCACCTCGGGCATGTTGTGCGAGATCAGCACCACGGCGATGCCCTCGTCGCGGACGCGCTTGATCACTTCCAGCACGCGTTCCCGTTGCACCACGCCGAGTGCGGCGGTCGGCTCGTCCATGAACACGAGCTTCGACGCCCACGCAACGGACCGCGCGACGGCGACCGACTGGCGTTGACCACCGGACAGCGCCGCGATCGGCACGTCGATGCTCTGCAGCGACGCGCCGAACCGGGAGAAGTGCTCGGAAGCCTGCCTGCGCATGGCCTTCTTGTCCAGCACGCCGAGGAACCCGAGGATGCCGGGCTTGAGGATCTCCCTGCCCAGGAACATGTTCGCGGCCGGGTCGAGGTCCGGCGCGACCGCGAGGTCCTGGAACACCGTCTCGATGCCGCGGTCGCGGGCGTCGTTGGGGGAGTGCAGCGTCAGCGGTTTGCCGTCGAACAGCAGGGTTCCGCTGGTCGGCTGCTCCACCCCGGACAGGCACTTCACCAGGGTGGACTTCCCCGCGCCGTTGTCGCCGATGAGCGACACGACCTCGCCTGGGTAGGCGGTGAACGAGGCACCGCGGAGAGCTTCCACGGTGCCGTAGTTCTTCGTGAGATCACGAGCCTCCAGCAACGGCTGGCTCATGGCGACACATCCTCCACTGTGGACAGAACGGGCGGTCGGCAGCGGATCGCCACCAGGTCACCGGACAGCCCGAGCTCGCCTGCCGCGTGCGGCACGACGACGGTGCTGCCCTTGTGCACCTCCAGCTCACCGAGCTGGCCTGACCCCTCCAGCACCACCAGCACGGCGAACGACGGCTCCAGTGCGAAGGAGCCCTCCACGTGCAGGCGGTCGGCCTGGAAGAACGGGTCCGCGTCGTGGCCGAGGAGATCGACCGACGGCGCCCACTTCTCGGACGTCTGGCGCACGAGCTTGTCGAGGTTGTTGCCCCAGCCGTGGCGGTCGACGCAGTCCAGTGCGACGTCGTAGCCGAGGCCGAGGTGGCCGACGTCCGCGTTGGCCAGGAAGCCCTGCCACTCCAGCGTCACCGAGAAGTCCGTCGGCTGCTGCAGTTCGACGATGAACACGCCCTCGCCGATCGCGTGCGGGACACCGGCGGGCACGTAGACCGTGTCGCCGGCGCGGACGCGGACCGGGCTCAGCGCGTCGAGCATCGCCGTGGTGTTCTGCGCGGAGACCCACTCGGCGACGGTCTCCGCCGGGACGTCCTCGCGGAATCCGATGTAGACGGTCGGGTCCGAGCCGGTCGTGCCGACGACGATCCACGCCTCCGTCTTGCCGTGACGGCAGTTCAGGTGCGAGGACGCGAAAGCGTTCGACGGGTGGCAGTGCACGGGCAGGCGCTGGCCCGCGTCGAGCAGCTTCACCAGCAACGCCGTGTCCGCGCCGAACTTCGCCACGTGGTCGGCGCCGAGCCATCCGAGCGGGTCCGCCTCGACGGCGTCGCGCAGCAGCACGCCGTTTGGCAACGTTGTCAACCCGGCATCGCTGCGTCCGTACAGCGTCGTCGTCGAGGCCACCCAGTCCTCGGGCCCGAAGTCGCCGCTCGTCCCGCCGCGCAGCGCGGCGATCGCCTCGCCGCCGCGGTAGAACTGCTTCGGCTGGTTCGCCGGCAGGTTGACAGGCTGGTGGAGCACACCAGAACTCACGCGTGGACCTCCCCGGATCCTCGTGGCACCAAGCGCACCGGCAGCACGACGCGGCGCGGTGGTGAGTTGTCGCCGTCCAGTCGGGCGAACAACAAATCGGTGGCCGCCTTGCCGAGCGCGCTCGCGTCGTGCGCGATCACGGTCACCGGCGGCGACAACAGGTCGGCGAGCTCGAAGTCGTCGAAGCCCACCAGAGCGGGCCGTTCCGCGACCCCCGCGAGTGCGCGCAGGATGTACACGGTGATGCGGTTGTTGCCGGCCACGATCGCCGTCGCGGGCTCGCGCATGGTCTGCAGCCGTTGCAACGTCGTCAGCACGCTGCTCTCGTCGTGCGGCCCCATCGCCACTAGCTCCTCGTGGTAGCCGATTCCGGCCCTGACGCAGCCTTCGCGGTAGCCGCGCAGCCGCTCGTTGGCGGTGAAGATGTCCGGCGCGTCCCCGAGGAACGCGATGCGGCGGTGCCCATGTGCAGCCAGGTGGGTGACGGCCTCGACGGTGCCGCCGATGTTGTCGACCAGCACGGTGTCCGCCACGACGTCGCCCGCGGGCCGGTCCAGGAACACCACGGGCGTACCCGCGCGCATCTCCGGCACCAGGTAGCTGTGCTGCAGGCCGGCGGGCACGATGAGCAGCCCGTCCACGCGCCTGCTGCAGAACTCCAGCGCGAGCTCGCGTTCCCTGCCTGGATCCTCGTCACTGGACCCGGAGATCACCTGACGGCCTCGCAGTCGCGCGATTTCCTCGACAGCGCGGGTCACGCCGGAGTAGAACGGGTTGCCGACGTCCTCCAGCACCAGCCCGATCGTGCCGGTGGACGAACCTCGGCGCAGGTTGCGGGCACTCAGGTTCCGCCGGAACCCGAGCTGGTCGATGGCCGCCAGCACGCGCTCGGCGGTCGACGGGTGCACGCCCGGCTCGTCGTTCACCACGCGCGAGACGGTCTTGATGCTCACGCCCGCAAGCCGCGCGACGTCGTTCATCGTCGCGCGACGCACCTTGCGCTGACCGGCGACAGGGCCGCTGGGGGACAACGTTGTCATAGTGGCCGTATCTCACCCCGGCCTCACGCGCTTGTCAACCGTTCCGGAACCGGTCAAGCAGCTCTTCATTTTCTCACTTGGTGTCCTGAACAGGACAAGTGGCCGCACTGGTATTGACCATCCCCGTGTGCGCTCCGCAAGGATCTGGTGACAGACAGCGTTGTCAGCGCGATTTCGTGCCGGATGACCGACTTCCAGACGAAATCGCCGCCGCGCCGAAGGTGCGGCAATCAGACACAGAGGGGAGATCAGCCATGCGTGACCTGCCACGCCGAAGCGTTCTCGGCCTCCTCGGAGCCGCCGGCCTTGCCGGTGTGCCCGGTGTTGCTGCCGCTCAACCATCTCCGTCCGCGCCACCTCCTTCTGCTTCGGCGGGCGCGGTTCCTTCCGTTGGTGCCACTGCTCTCGCGCCGCCTCCCGGTGGCTGGCGCGCGGTGGCCGAGGACGTGCGGTCCGAGGTCCGCTGGGCGTGGCGGTCCTATGTGGACCGTGCGTTCGGCCACGACCAGATCAAGCCGGTGTCGGGCGGTTCCGAGGAGTTCTTCGTTCCCGGGCACCCGATGGGCCTTACGATCGTCGAAGCCCTGGACACCTTGTGGCTCATGGAGCTCGACGCCGAGTTCGCCGAGGGCGTCCGCTGGGTCAAGGCTCACCTGTCCTTCGACGTGGACGCGCCCTTCCAGGTCTTCGAGACCAACATCCGCATGCTGGGCGGCCTTCTGTCGGCCTACCACGTCAGCGGCGACTCGTCGTTGCTGGACCTGGCGCGCGACCTGGGTGACCGGTTGCTGGTCGCCTTTGACGAGTCGCCGACCGGAATCCCTTACCGGTACGTCAATCTGCGCACGGGAGCCGTCTCCTCACCCGAGACGAACCTCGCCGAAACCGGCACGTACATCACGGAGTTCGGCTCGCTCTCGAAGTGGACCGGCGACCGCAAGTACTACAACGCGGCCAAGAAGGCCTTCAAGTACACCTTCGACCGCCGCACCTCACTCGGCCTGCTGCCGTGGGACGTGCACGCCGAGACCGGCGCCTGGCGCAACCGCCTCGCCACCATCGGGCCGCCCGCCGACTCCTACTACGAATACCTGTGGGACGGCTGGCACCTCTTCGGCGACCGCGACCTCAAGGCGTGGTGGGACGTCCTGATCCGCGCGATCCTGCGCTACCAGACCGATGTCGTCTCGGGTCGTCTCTGGTTCGCCCAGGTCGACGCCTTCACGGGTCGGCGGGATGCGCGGACTCAGAGCGAGCTGGCGGCGTTCTTCGGCGGGTTGTTGGCGGAGAGCGGCGATGTGGCACGCGGTCGGGCGTATCACGACTCGTGGACTGCGGTTCAGGATCGCTACGGGGTGCTGCCCGAGGGCATCAACTACACGTCTTTGCGGCCGACCTCGGTGGGCAACCAGCTTCGGCCCGAGTACGCGGACGGGGCGTTCTTCCTGTGGCTGGCGACTCGTGACGAGGTCTACCGCCAGCGTGCCTACCGGCACTACCAGGAGATGAAGCGGACTTCCCGCACCAACTACGGCTACACGATCCTGCGGGATGTCACAACCGGTGCTCAGGGCGACTTCTGTCCGGGGTATTGGTGGTCGGAGCAGTTGAAGTACTACTGGTTGATCTTCAGTGACTCGCGGCGGTTCGACTACGGCAGCCACTACTTGTCGACCGAGGGCAACATCTTCCTGGGGGCTCGTCGGTAGCTCCTGCGAACTCCGGGCCTGGGCTCCGTAACTTGGCGGCGGCGGTGCTCAGGTCCGGTCCAACCGGGGCCGGGGTGCCGAGCGGCGGCAGTGGCACCCCGGCCCAGCCTGTGTTGCAAAGCAGCTCGCCTTCGGCTTCGCTGCGCCGTTCACTCTTTTGTGTATGGCTTGAGCTGCTTTTATGTTGTGATCTTGCGGTAGATTAGAACACGTGAGCGACATCCGACTTTCTCCTACCGACGAGCTGCTGCGCAGTTTCGTCGAGGACGTGACGGAGAGTCGGATTCGTGACCACAGGATGATGCAGGCGATTGCCGAGTTGGATCGGCGTGGCGCTGCGGCCGAGCTGGGTTACCGGGATTTGGCGAATGTGTTGCGTGATGCCGTTCGCTGGGATCTCAAAGCGGCTCGGAAATGGGTCGCCAACGCCCTGCTGCTCACTGGCGACATCACTCCGACCGGCAGCGAACTGGCTCCCGAGCTTCCGGTGACCGCCGAGGCCGCGGCTGAGGGTGTGTTGTCGGTCGAGCATGTGGCAGCGCTGGCCGAGACGATGAAGCACCTGC
>JAVXWK010000548.1:0-9013 GCA_032230575.1 Pseudonocardiales bacterium
GAGGGCGTTGTCCGGCAAGGCGAATCCGACGCCGAGCTGGTCGGCGATTGCTTTCCTGGCCGGATCAGCGTCCACGAGCTGGACGCGCGCGCCGGGGAACGTGGCGATGACCGCCGCGATGCTCGACCCGACCATGCCGCCGCCGACCACCGCGATCCGGTCGCCGATCAGCGGATGCGCGTCCCACACGGCGTTCACCGCGGTCTCGACCGTGCCGGCGAGCACCGCTCGTTCGGCGGGAACCGTGTCCGGGACGACCGTGACCGAGGTTTCCGGCACCACGTAACGGGTCTGGTGTGGATAGAGGCAGAACACGGTTCGGCCCTTGAGCTGACCGTGTTCGACGACGCCGACGTTGAGGTACCCGTACTTGACCGGCCACGGGAAGTCACCCTCCTGGAAGGGAGCGCGCATGGTGGCGTACTGGTTCTCGGGCACGCCACCGCGGAAGACGAGCGTCTCCGTGCCGCGGCTCACCCCGGAGTGCAGCGTGCGCACCTCGACCTCACCCGGTCCTGGCTCGGTCAGTGTGACCTGCCGAACCTCTCCCTTTCCGGATTCATTGAGCCAAAAGGCACTCGCCGTACGTGTCACTCACAACACCTCCGCCGCACGAAGTCCACTAGGGGCACCTGATGATCACACTTCAGCACACCAGGACATCTGCTGTCGTACGTGAGCCTGCCGCGTGGGCGGCCGCTCAGGTACTCCTGCTGGGTGTGGTCGGTGCCACGGCAGGCCTCGGACCGCTCGGCTGGGCCGCCGGTCTCGCCTACGGGTTCGCCACCTGGGCGTTCCTCGGCTACGGCATGCAACGTCACCGGACGGCGTCTCTGGGGCCTGCTGACCGGGTCACTCTGGCTCGCGGGCTGATGGTCGGGGCGGTGACGGCGCTGGTCGCGGATCGTGCTGGTCAGGATGTTCCGGTCGCGCTGGTCGTGACGCTGGCGGCGGTCGCGTTGTCACTCGACTGGGTGGACGGTCAGGTCGCTCGCCGCACCGGCACGTCGACGGCGCTCGGTGCGCGGTTCGACATGGAGGTCGACGCGTTCCTGATCCTGGTGCTGAGCGCGTACGTGGCCGTGCAGATGGGGCCGTGGGTGCTCGCGATCGGGCTCATGCGGTACGTGTTCGTGGCCGCGTCGTGGCGGTTGCGCTGGATGAACGCGCCGCTGCCGGCCGGCTACGCGCGCAAGGTCGTGGCCGCGGTGCAGGGCATCTTCCTGGTCGTGGCGGCCTCGGGGCTGCTGCCGTTCGCGGCGGTTCTCGTCGGTCTCGCGCTGGCATCGTTGGTGTGGTCGTTCGGTCGCGATGTGCTGTGGCTGTGGCGTCACGCCAGTGTTTCGGTGGGAGGATCCCGTCATGTCTGAGCAGACCTCAACCGCGGCGAAGATCGGCAACGTCGTCGTCTGGATCTTGCAGATCCTCCTTGCCGTCACGTTCGTGAAGAACGGGTGGGCGTTGTTCGGCGACGACTTCGTCAAGAAGTTCGACGACATCGGCTTCGGTCAGTGGTTCCGGTACTTCACCGGAGTCCTCGAGATCGCCGCCGCGATCGGGCTCGTGATCCCGCGGATCTGCGGCCTCGCGGCGCTGGGTCTGGCCGGGATCATGGGCGGGGCGGCGCTGACGGAGCTCTTCCTGGTGACCAACGGTGGCTTCGACGACGCCGCGATGCCGCTGATCTTCATGGTGTGGGCGCTGGTGATCGCGGTCTACCGGCGTGAGCAGATCTTCGGCCTGGTTTCGGCCGTCACCGGCCGGAGGTGACTTTCGGGAAGTAGCGGAGAACGGCGACGTCCCCGACTTTCGTGACTTCCTCCAGGTGGAATCGGCGAGCCGGTCCACCGGGGAATTCGGCGGGATTCACGAAACGCGGGGCCGTCGCCTGTCCGATCAGCATCGGCGCGACCGCCACTCTGATCTCGTCCGCCAGTCCCGCCTTGAGGAACGCCGTGTGAATGCTCGTGCCGCCTTCGACCATGAGCCTGCTCACACCGCGTTCGCCCAAATCGTCCAGAATTTCTGAGAAATCGCTGAAGGTCCTGGTTTCGGCGAGGTGGTCCACGGTGGTCGGCGTTGTTGCCGTGTAGATCAGCCGTTGACCGCCGCAGTGCCAAAACCGCAGCTCAGGGTCCAGTTGACCTTTCCTGGTCACGATGACCCGCAGCGGGAACTCCGGTTTGCCGTCCGCTATTCTCCGCGCACGCCGCTCGTCGCTGTAGACGAGCAGTCGCGCGTTGTCGCGGCGCACCGTCTCGGCCCCGGCCAGAATCGCGTCCGACTCCGCGCGCATCCGGTCGACGTGATCGAAGTCCTCGGCGTTGGAAAGCGGAAACCTCTCGGTGCCGCGGTCGTCGATGTGGCCGTCGAGGCTGACGGCCACGCTCAGTAGAACGTGCGGGCGGGTCACGAGGTCGATGGTAGTGCAGTTGAACCGTCCACGGGCTGCGATGCGTTTACCTCATAGGTCAGGAAAGGGGATTCTCGGTGAAGATGTTGCTGCGTCGGACGGTCACGCTGATGGCGGGACTGTTCGTGTTGTTCGTGCTCATCGCACCGAGCGACCTGGACAAGTTCACTCCCGAGGCGTTCCTGCGGGTGCCGCTCGAAGGCCTCGTCGGCGTGCTCGTGCTGGTACTGCTGCCTGCCCGGTTCCGCAAGCCCGCCGCTGTTGTCGCGGGCGTCGCGCTGGGGTTGTTCACGGTCGTCAAGATCATGGACATCGGGTTCGACATGGTGCTGTACCGGCCGTTCGACCTGGTGCTGGACTGGCCGCTGCTGGCGCCCGCCGTCGACTTCGTGGACGTGACGTTCGGCCGGTTCGCCTCCGTGCTGGCTGTGGTCGCCGCTGTCGCGCTGGTCGGCGTGATCGTGCTGCTGGCCTCGGTTTCGGTGCTGCGGCTCAGCTCTGTCGCTGCCTCGCGGCGTCCGGTGGCGATCCGGGCCGTCGCGCTCGTCGCCGTTGCCTGCGTTTCGCTTGCCGTGCCCGGGATTCCGGTCTACTCGGACGCCGCTGCCACTTCGCTGGTGGATCATGCGCGGCGGGTTCAGGCCGGGCTGTACGACCAGGAGGCGTTCGCCGCCGAGGCCTCGGTCGACGCGTACCACGGGCAGCCAGGGCTGCTGTCCTCGTTGCAGGGCAAGGATGTCGTCATCTCGTTCGTGGAGAGCTACGGCAAGTCGGCGCTCGATCTGCCCGAGGTCTCCGCGAAGCTGGCCCAGGGCAATGACCGTCTGAAGGCGGCCGGATACACCGCGAAGTCCGCTTTCTTGACCTCGCCGACGGCCGGCGGTGGTAGCTGGATGGCGCAGGCGACGCTGCTTTCCGGGCTGTGGATCGACAACCAGCAGCGCTACCGCAACCTGGTGGCTTCGGACCGCCTGACGCTGCCGCGGGCGTTCCGCGAGGCGTCGTGGCGTTCGGTGGGTGTCGTCCCCGGCATCACGCAGGCGTGGCCGGAAGGCGACTTCTTCCACTACGACAAGGTCTACTCAGCGCAGGACCTCGGCTACACGGGCCCGCGGTTCGGTTACGCGACGACGCCCGACCAGTTCACCTTGGAGTCGTTCCAACGCAACGAGCGCTCCAAGGCTGCCGGTCCGCTGATGGCGGCGATCCCGATGGTGTCCTCGCACGCGCCGTGGTCGCCGACGCCGGACTCCGTCGACTGGGCCAAGCTGGGCGACGGCTCGATCTACCGCACGATGCCCGCCTCCGACGACCCGCCGGAGTCGATCTTCGGCCGCGCCCCGGCCGCCGTTCGCGCCGACTACGGGCACTCGATCTCGTACTCGCTGGAGTCCGTCGTCTCCTATGTGGAGCGATACGGCGACGAGAACCTGGTCTTCGTGTTCCTCGGCGACCATCAGCCGGCGCAGATGGTGACCGGCGAAGGAGCCTCGCGGGACGTGCCGATCACCATCGTCGCCAAGGATCCCGCGGTGCTGTCGCGGGTGGCGGAATGGAAGTGGGACGACGGCATCAGGCCGGGAGGCTCAGCCCCGGTGTCGAAGATGAGCGACTTCCGGGACCAGTTCCTCTCGACCTTCTCCGCGCCTCGCCCCTGAGGGGCCTCAGCCCATCGTCTTCTGGCCGTCGATCGACTCGCGGATGATGTCCGCGTGGCCCGCGTGCTGCGAGGTCTCAGCCACGATGTGCACGAACACCCGCCGTGCCGACCACGTCTTGCCCTCGGGGAACCACGGGGCGGCCGGCAGCGGGTGCGCGAGGTCCATGTCGACCGTCTCGACCAGCTTGTCGGTGTAGGCCGCGACCTCGTGGTACCGGTCGATGATGCTCTGGAGGGTCTCGCCCGGCTCCATGCGGAAGTCGGCGGCGCGCTTCTCGTAGTCCGGGTCGTCGTCGGACTCCATGGCGCTGGTGCCCTGCTCGATGAACCTGATCCAGCTCTCCTCGACCGACGCGACGTGCTTGATCAGCCCGCCGATGCACAACGCGCTGGCCGTGGGGCTCGACGCCGCCTGCTCGTCGGTGAGGCCCTGCGCGGTGAACGTCAGGAACCAGCGGTGCTGCCGGAGGGTCTCGAGGAGGTCCGCGCGCTCGCCGGTAAGGGTTTCGCCGGTGAGGGTCTCGGTGGTGGTCATCGCTCTCGTCCTTAGCTCGTTTGTCCTGACAGGAACGACTCTAGGACCGCTTGAGGCCAGCTTGTGTCCTAAACGAACGGCCGTTCTGACAACTTTCGGCCTGGCGGTTGGACCATTCGCCGCTGACCCGCGCTGCGCAGTCCGCCGTTCGGCCGAAAGTGTCGTGCTTCGGTGATGCTTCCGCTGGCTCGTGGGGTGCCCGGTGGGTGCCGGGAAGCATGTCTGCGCCACTCGGATGGGTGAATCTTGTCCGGATGTGCGCCTGGCTGCGCCTCGTGGATGTCCGGAAAGCATGGTCATCTTCGCCGCGCCGGTAAGGAAGCGCGCGAGCGACCGTCAGCCTCGCAGCGTCGCCAGGTTCGCGCCGGTCAAGCCGAGCACTGCCTGCGCCGTCGCGCGGGGAGCGTTGGCCTTGTTGAAGCCTGACGCGTCGAACGCGATCGCGCCCGCTTCCGGTCCGTCGCAGACCTGCCGCGACTTCAGGTAGTCGCGCGCCTTCGCGGCGAACTGTCCACTGAGGACCTGAGCGACGAGGCCGGTGCTGTTGGCGTTCGAACCGCCCTGCGTGCTCGGGAATCCGCCGTCGGCCTGCTGCTTGGATCGCAACCAGGCCAGTGCGTTCCCGGCCGGCTTGCCCTGCGTGCGAAGCGCCTGGACGACGATCGCGGTGGCGTCGACGTCGCTCACGCACGGCGTGGCCTCGAACGTCACGGGGAAACCGCCGTCGGGGCATTGAGAGCCGGCGAGGTAGTCGGTGGCCTTGGTGTCCTTGAGCGCGAGGACCGCGTAGGACTGGGTGAAGGCGTTGGAGAAGTCGCCGAACTGCGAGCGGTCGGAGTAGCGGCCGGACGGTGCCTGCAACGCTTTGAGCCCTGCGACCAGGTCGGTGCCACCGAAGTTCGCGGGGTTCTTGCCCTTCACGCGGGCCGCGACGGCGAGCTTGGCGTGCGCGCCCGCGTACGACTCGCCGTCGTTGCCCAGGTAGGCGCCCTGCACGTCGGGCTTGGCGAGCCACGCGATGGCGCGGTCCGAGTGGTCGCGGGCGTTCCTGGCGGCCGCGAAGGCGAAGATCGCGTCGATGGTCAGGCCCTGGTCCGGGTACTTCACGCCACCGAACTCGGTTTCGAGGCGCTCGCCGTCGGCCATCTGTCTCGCGAGCCACCCGGTCGCTGCTCGGACCCCATGAGTGGCGGCCTGCGCGGGCACGGCCGTGGCCACGAGCGATGCTCCCAGCGCGGCGGCGATGATCAGTCTCTGCACGTCCCCGACCTTCTCATTCCGGCCCGTGCGACCGACACGTTTTGCGAGACTCGTCGCATGCGTCTCGCTCTGTCGCTGCTGCTGGTCCTGACCGCGTGCTCGACGGCGCCCGCGGATCCGAAGGCGTTGCTGGACCAGTGGCTCGACGTCGTTCGCCGGCAGAAGTCCGTGCGGTTCAACGTCGAGATCAAGGCCGAGGGCAACGACCCGTGGCGGCGCACGTTCGCCGGTGTGCAGCACATCAACACCGGCGGCGGTGCGATCGAGCAGAAGGACGTCACCGCGCACAGCGAGTACCGCCACCTCGTCACGGACTACCGCGCGGTGATCCTCTACCCCGACACCTACCTGCAGCACAACGAGTTCACGCTGCCCGCCGGCAAGTCCTTCGCGGTCATGGAAACCCAGGGCGCGAGCTGGACGTGGAGCTACCTGACGAACCTGTCGATCAGCGAGAACGACTACGACCCCGGCAGCGTGTTCACCGACGTCGACCGCGGCACGCTCCGGCTGGTGTCGCACTCGGGGAACCGGTACGAGTTCAGCGCTGGAGGGGTGCCGCGTTCCGGGGGCTACACCGAGGGCGAGGTGCGGCTCGTCGTCGAGGTGGACGCGTCGGACCGCGTGATCAAGGCCGAGCGGACCGGGCCCTCGTTCGACCGGCAGCAGGAGCATCGCATCGCCACGTACAGCCAGTGGGGCACCGCGCCGGACGTGCTGCGGCCCGCTGCCGAAACCGTCGCGAAACCGGCTGAGGTCGTTGTCCGCGGGCGTTAGTGTCGGGGGATGATCTCCTCGGATCTCCAGCGCTACCTGCGGGAGTCGCGTGACTCCGTTGTGTCCTCTTTGGACGGACTGAGCGAGTACGACGTGCGCCGTCCGCTCGTGCCCAGCGGCACCAACCTGCTCGGCCTGGTGAAGCACCTGATCGGCATCGAGCTCGGCTACCTCGTCACCAGCGTGGGCCGTCCCGCGCCGCTGCTGCCGTGGGTCGAGGACAAATCGGTCTGGGAGAACGGCGACATGTGGGCCAAGCCGTCGGAAAGCCGCTCGTACCTCCTAGATCTGTACCGGGACGCTTGGCGGCTGACCGACGAGTCGATCGCTGTGCTGCCCTTGGACGCTCCGGCGTCGGTGGAGTGGTGGCCGGAGCACCGCCGCCAGACGACGTTCGGGCACCTGCTCGTGCGCGTCCTGGCCGAGACCGCGCAGCACGCCGGGCATTGCGACGTCGTGCGCGAGCTGATCGACGGACGTTCCGGCGCCGACAACCCCGACGGCTACTACGACCTGGTCCTGAGCATGGCGAGCGCGCCGATCACCGGTCCGGGCACGAGCAGCAAGAACGCGTAACGCCAGGTCACGAGCTCGGCAAGCAGCGGCACGAGCTGGATGCTGACCACCGTCAGCCCGAACCCGACGGCCGTCAGCGCGGTGAGCGCCGTCCCGACGTAGCGCGGGTCGGCGACCTCGCTCAACGACGTGCTGAACACCCCGGAATCGGCGATCACCGCCGCACCCCACACCGCGCAGAACGCGATCAGCAGCGGCGTGCCCCAGGCCAGCGGCGAGAGCAGGCAGCAGAGGCCGCTCACCGTGAGCGCCCCGACCGCGGCGGGCGCGCGGCCGAACCGGTCCGCCGCCCAGCCGCCGACGAGGCAACCGACGAACCCGGCGACGCCCATCGTCAGGAACACGGTGAGGCCTATGGGTTTCTGGGCGCTGATGAGGAACGTCGGCAGCCACGTCCACAGCGCGTACAGCTCCCACATGTGCCCGAAGTAGCCGAGGTTCACCAGGCGCGGCTTGCGTTCGCGGAACATCTGCACGGCATAACGCGGGTTGAGCTGGGCAGTGGTGGCGGTCAGGAAGGGGCCTGGCCGGACCAGCGTGAGGGCCGTGATCGCACCGAGGAACGCGATCGCGGCGGCAGCGACGAGCACCTCGCGCCACGGCAACTGCCCGAAGACGTGGGGGAGCGCACTGCCGAGCGTCAGCGCACCGATCAGCACGCCCAGTGCTTTGCCTCGGTCCTTCGGCTCTGACCAGGACGCCATCAGCTTCATGCCGACCGGGTACACGCCGGCCAGCGCCACCCCGGTGAGGAACCGCAGCGGAATCGCGGCCGCGAGCCCGTCCACGGTGAGCCCGAGGATCAAGGTGAGGGTCGCACCCGCCGCCGCCGAGATGGCGAGCAGCAGGTGCGGGCGGACGCGGTCGGCCAGGTTGAGCACCGTGGCGCCGACCGCGCCCGTGACGAACCCGAGCTGCACGGACGCGGTCAGCCACACCGCCGCACCTGCGCTGATGCCCCACTCGGTTCGCAGTGACGGCACGACCGCGGACATCGAGAACCACACGGCCAGGCCGAGGACCTGGACGCCCGCGATGGCCGCCCGCTGGATCAGCACACCGCGCCTCCTTCACTCACACGGGTGAAGCTTGTCCGGTTTCACGCTTGGGCTCGTCTTTTGGATGTCCGGAAAGCATGGTCGTCTTCGCCGCGCATATGAGGAAGCGCGCAGGGGGGCGTCAATGTTTCACCCGCAAGCCGGTCGGCTCGGCTCGGCATCAGCACACCGAGTCGCTCGGCTTGGGGTTGGCCAGGCCGAACAACGGCCGCAGCTTCAGCCCGATCCACGTGCCGCCGAGCGCGAACAGGCCCCACAGCCACCCGTGCAGCGACCCGACGGAGATGCCGCCGAGGTACGCGCCGATGTTGCAGCCACCGGCGAGCCTCGCCCCGATGCCCATCAGCACACCTCCCAGCACGGCTGCGACAGCCGTCCGCCACGGGATGGTGCTGTGTATTTTCCACGCTCCGGCCGCCGCCGCGGCGATGGCGGCGCCGATCATGATGCCGATGTCGGTGAGCGAGGTCTTGTCCGTCCAGATCGGAGCCGCCAGCGCCTTGGCGTTGGCAGGGGTCCGCCAGAACTCCCAGGCCTCCGGGTGCAGGCCGAGAAGCTGCACGAGCTTGGCTCCCCACAGCGCGAACGCGAACGTCACGCCCCAGATGCCCCCCGACACCAGGAACACCGCCGCTGCCAGCACGCCCAGCGCCACCGCGCCGTCGAGGATCGGCCACGAGCCGCGCACCACGCGTGCCAGGCCGCGGGCGGTGGGCACGACGGCGGTCGGCGGC
>JAVXWK010000582.1:0-5748 GCA_032230575.1 Pseudonocardiales bacterium
CATTTGCATCCCCCTTGAGTCCAGCGGCGTGGCAACAAGCACGGTTTGTTGCGCGTGGACTGCGCGGGCCTGGTCCTCGACGTTGGGCCTTCACCAAAGATCGGCAATGACCGGGGGTGCACAACAGGATCAAACGTCCCGACTTTGCCTAGGTCACTTTGCCCAAGTCGTGACCAGCGCCACTGATCAGATGTGGCTCCCGTTTCGGGTCCCACGCCTCCAGGGCTGGAGTCGACGACGAACCGGCAGAAGGCACCGTGGGCCGCACCGCTCACGGTGTGCTGCAGGCCGTGAACACGATGGAACACCACGAGGGGATCGTACGAGGCGCCACCCGACCGGAGCGCAACATGCGCGGCTGGTCTGCCGACGGACTACGAAGAGCCACCCTCGACCGCGCCGAACTGAGGGCATCCCGTGAAGACGATGACGTGGTATTGGCTGCCGAGGTCACCGCCAGATCGCTGGCGGCACCTTGGCCCGCCGGTGGTGTCGATCGACCAACGGGCCACACGTGTCGCAGACCCCGGGCGACCCTTGTCGGTCCCCGCTCCTGCCATTGCGGTCTCGGTCCCGGATCCGGACCGAGACTCGATGTGAGTCGCTCGTTAGTGATCGCACGAGATTGAGGGCGGATGGCCCGGACCGTCTGTGGCAGTGTCGAACCGGTGGCCTCCCGACACACGTTGCGCACCGTGGCCGTGGCCGGAATGAGTGAGGGTGACCCCGCCGCTGGCTGGAGGATCGATTCTGACCGACAGCGACCAGGAAGCAGCAGCGTCTACCCACGGGCGAACGGTGCCGAAGTCGCTCTGGTACGTGGGCGCGACGACGGCGTGGTGCGTCGCGCCGCGGTGCGAAACGGTGATTCGAACACCAGCGTCACTCTGCAGAGGCATTAAGTATCCGGCTGGTTGGTCCGAGACAACGGGTGACCGGTCTGAGCAGGAGGCGCATGGTGGAGGGCTCGATCGTGGAGCCGGGCGCCTCGGCCGCCGCGGAAGATCCGCTGCGCGTGGTGGGCGTGCGGGTACTGAGTCGCGGTCTGACAGGATTGATGTGGCTGTCGCTGGCCGGCTACCTGGGCATGCTGGCGGTGCACGGTGAGGGTTTCGATCCGGCCGTGGGTTGGTTGGCGGTGCTCACCCAGTTCGTACCTGCCGTTGTGTGCTGGTCCGCGCTTTTCTCGGCAGGTCCGCGGCGACGCGAGATCGTTGTTCTGGCGGTGGGCGTGAGCGCGTACGCCGCTGGCTATGCCGTGTTCGTGCTCGCGGCCTCCCAGCACGCGACGATGCCGTTCCCCGCCGTCGCCGATGTGGGGTTGCTGTGCTTCTACCCGGCGGTTCTGACCGCGATCGGGCTGGCGGTGCGCCGAGAGGCCGGCACGGTCCCCGGAGCGGTGTGGCTGGACAGCCTGCTCGGTGCACTGAGCGCGGCGGCCGTCCTCGCGGTGCTGCTCGATCGGGTGATCGCACAGGCCTCCGGTAGCCCGCTGGCGGTCGCTGTCGCCCTGGCCTATCCGCTGTTCGACCTGCTGCTGGTCGCGACCGTCGTGGGGATCGCCGCGCTGCACGGACGTGTGCGGCGGGGCTGGTTCCCGCTGCTGGCCGGGCTCGCGGTGTTCGCCACCGCCGACATCGTCTACGCGTTGCGGGTGATCAGCGGCAACTATGTGGTGGGCACACCGCTGGACGGGTTATTGGCGATCGGGATGGTGCTGATTGCCGTCTGGGCCCGTGCCGGCGGGCCGGCGGCGCCCCCAAAGGCTGACCGGCGGGTGGCACTAGCCGTTCCCGCAATCGCGATGGCCGCCAGCCTGGCGCTGCTGGTCGTGGCGAGCCGTACTCACGTGTCTGTGCTTGCGGTGTCCCTGGCGACTCTGACGCTGATCGCGGCCGCAGGGCGTACCCAACTGGTGTTCCGACAGGTGCGGCGGCTCGCGGACCTGCGCCGCCAGGCCACCACCGATGACCTGACCGGCCTGCCGAACCGGCGGGCCTTCTACGCCCGCGTCCATGCCCAGCTCGCCGTGAAAGGGACCGGTCACGCGATGCTGCTGCTGGATCTGGACAAGTTCAAGGAGGTCAACGACAGCCTCGGGCACCTAGTTGGCGATCAGATGCTCGTCCAGGTCGGGGCCAGGCTGGCCGACCAGTTGCGCGAGTCGGACATGCTCGCCCGTCTGGGCGGTGACGAGTTCGCGGTCCTGCTCACCGACACCACCAGCGAGCAGGCCGTGGCCGTTGCGACCAAGCTGCGCGCCGCACTGGCCGAGCCCCTGACCCTGGAGGGCATTGCGCTGCGCACCGACGTCAGCATCGGTGTCTCCCTCGCCCCCGAGCACGGCAGCGACGTGAGCCATCTTCTGCGCCGCGCGGACATCGCCATGTACAAGGCGAAGCGCAGCGGGGAGGGCCACTGCGTCTACAGCGGCGCCGAAGACACGGCCGGGCAGGGACGGCTGCGCACCCGGCAGGAACTCCGTGCAGCGCTGTCCGAGGGTCAGATGACGCTTCACTACCAGCCCAAACTCGACCTGACCACAAATGAGGTGCACGGCGTCGAGGCACTCGTGCGCTGGGACCACCCGACCCGTGGTCTGCTCTACCCCGACAGCTTCCTCGCCCTGGTCGAGGAAGCCGGGCTGATGCGCAGGCTGACCGAGCTGGTGCTCGAGCAGGCCCTCGACCAGGCCGCGGTGTGGCAGTCGCAAGGACGGCCGCTGACTGTCGCGGTCAACCTGTCCGCCAGCTCTTTGGTCGACAGCGACCTGCCGGAGCAGGTTGCCGCCCTGCTCGAGGCTCGGGAGCTCCCCGCCGCCGCCCTCCAGCTGGAGATCACCGAGGAGTTCCTGATGGCCGACCGGGACCGGGCCCGGACCATCCTGGCCCGGCTGCGCGACCACGGCATCCAGATCGCCATCGACGACTTCGGCACCGGCTACAGCTCACTGGCCTACCTGCGCGAACTACCCATCGACGAGCTCAAACTGGACCGCTCGTTCGTCTTCCCGATGGCCGACGACGCCCGGGCGGCCGCCCTGGTCTTCTCCACCATCGATCTGGCCCACAGCCTCGGGCTGCGCATGGTCGCCGAAGGGGTCGAGCACCAGGCCGCCCTGACCGAGCTCACCAGGCACGGCTGCGACCAGGCCCAGGGCTACCACGTCTGCCGGCCCGTGCCCGTCGCCGAACTCGACCACTGGCTCGACCAACGCACCCGCCAACCCCTTGATCAATTGCCTGACAGCATCGGCTGAGCAACCCGACCCCATCCGCCCGCTACGGGGTCAAACTTGCTCCCACGTCCAACTGTTTTCGACTGGCGTTAAGGAGTTTTCATCCACGGTCATAATTTGATGGACCGCTAAGGCCTCCCACCATCGTCCGGTCGCGCCCGTGACGGCCTCGTTGGCAGCTCGCAGGCCACCGAGAGGGAAGGGGTTCGAGTACAGCACCTTGCGCCACTGAGACGTCGCGAAACTGTTCGCAGCTGCGTGCCGGATGAGCATGGACCGATGCGGGCGCTGGCAGACTTGAGCGGACCGTCGCCGGCTTGAGGCGAACCTTGGTGTTAGCCGCTCGTTGAGTGGATCAACGAGCCGACCAAGGTGTTCATCACCCGGCGCGGTGTGCGCGAGCTCACTACGACGATCCTCACGGCCGACGAGGTGCGCGACCTCTGCGAGAAAGATGCTGAAGTCGTCGGGACGCCGGGTCGACCTCTCCACGCCGTTCGTCGAGGCGAACCATCAATTGGGATAGATCTCTGCGGGTGCCCCGAAGCGGCCGATGCCTGTGACGATCTACCGGATCCTGGCACACATCCCCGGTCGCTCCGGCGCTCACTACGGTGTCAATGTGTCCGCCGCCTCCGGGTCGAGAGCCACGACCTCCCCGCGTGCTGCACGCCGGTCGCTAGGGCTTGCCGCGCTGAGTGGCGCGGCTGTCGGCTTGCCTGGGGGCCTGGTCGGGCTTGGAGGCGCTGAGTTTCGCCTGCCTCTGTTGATCGGCCTGTTCGGCTTCGTGGCCCTGCAAGCCGTCATCGTGAACAAGGCCATGAGCCTGATCGTCGTGCTGGCCGCGATCCCTGCTCGTGTCTTGGCTGTGCCGCTGAGCGACGTTGCCGATCACTGGATGATCGTGGTCAACCTGCTCGCCGGTTCGCTCGCAGGCGCATGGCTCGGCGCGACATGGGCGACCCGGATGAGAGCCGCCCGCCTCTACCGGCTGTTGGCGGCACTTCTTGTGGGCATTGCCGTGGTCTTCGCCGCTGACACCTCGGCGGGTCACTGGGCACGGTTAGCGTGTCCGACGCGCGTGGCACCGCCGCCGGGTGGACCGTGTCGGCAATCTCGACGGTGTTCACCAACGATCCCAGTGTCACGGTCGCTGGCGCGGTGAGCTATTCCGCCGGTGCGTCAACAGCGGCAGCCGGCGCCACGTTCGTGTCGGCGGGTGCCCAGGTGATCACAGGGGTTCTCGCTGTCGGCTCGGCCACCGCAGCTGGCAGCAACTCCGCCTCATTCAACCCGACGCTGACCGTCACGCTGCCGGTGAGCGGCGTGCTCGCCGGAAGTTACACCGGAACTGTGACCACCTCGATCGTCTAGACCGAGCGAGCTGGGCCGCTGGACGGCCCGGCACCTCGCTCAGTCACGCTCAGGGGTTCGGCACCTTGTTTCAACATCTGCTGGCTTTCGCTTCCTTTCGGCCGCGTATGTGTCGATGCCGGTAGCGAGAGCGCGGACCTCCACGCCCCGCCCCATGCCTGCATCGATCGAAGGACACCATGCTCACCCGCTCCCTGCTCGCCGTCACCGCCGCGATCGCGACCTCTGCCCTGCTTGGGCTCGGCGCCGCACTGCCTGCCTCGGGCGACATTACGGCTGCCACTGTCACGGTGACCGGGGGGAGTCTGTCGATCTCGGCGCCGGCGGACGCGGGCAACCTCGGCACGCGCGCCAACACGGTGGCCGCCGGGACCGTCAGCGGCTCTCTTGGTCAGGTGCAGGTGCTCGACGCGCGCAGCCCGATCGCCGGGTCCGGCTGGGTGGCGAGCGTGATCTCCAGCGCGTTCACTCCCCCGACAGGGCCAGCCATTGCCGCCAGCGCTGTGGGCTACACCGCGGGGACCATCACCAAAGTGGGGACGGCCGTCTACACGACCAACGATCCCGGCAACCTGGCTGGCGTCTCCCCGGTGGTCACCGCGACCGCGATCACCGGCGACAACTCCGCCACCTGGAACCCGACCATCACCGTCCTCGTGCCCGGCGGAATGGCCGCGGGCATCTACTCCGCGACGATCACCCACTCCGTTGTCTAGGATCCGGCACACCGGCAAGCCCGCCGTACTCGCCGTACTCGGTGTCCTCGCCCTGTCCTTCGGGTTGATCCCACCCGCCGGTGCCGCGGACACGTCGACCACCACGAACCCCGGGAGCATCGGCAGCCGGCTTGTCGACGCACCCATCGCGGCGCGCGACGACCCGCGGGCGCGGGTCTACATCGTGGACCATCTCAAGCCCGGCACGACCATCAAACGCCGCATCGAGGTCTCCAACACCACCCGCGCCACCACCCAGCTCACCCTCTACGCCGCCGCCGCCACCATCGCCAAGGGCTCGTTCCTGGGCGCCGCCGCGCATACCCCCAACGACCTGACCAGCTGGACGACGGTGACCCCCGCCAGACCCGAGGTCCCCGCCGGCGGGAAACTCACCGCGACCGTGACCATCGCGGTGCC
>JAVXWK010000591.1:0-5166 GCA_032230575.1 Pseudonocardiales bacterium
CTCGCCGTGGCGGATCGGCAGGCTCTCGACCGCGGGCCACGCGCGGCTGCCGTCGGCGGGCAGGACGTACAGCGCGCTGCGGTGGTGGTGGCCGTGCACGAGCAGGCGCCCGGAGAACTTCGCGTCCAGCAGGCACCATCGGCCAGGCTCGACCTCCTGCCAACCCTCCACCGCGTGTCCGTGCGTGTAGTCCGCGAACCCGCTCCGGTAGGTGAGCGGCGCGTCCAGAACGGACAGAATCGAGCCGGGGACGGCGTGCTCGGGGACGAGGGCGCGGATGCGCTCTTCCTGGTTTCCCCGGACGATGATCGCGTCGGCCAGCAGGGCGGGCAGGTCCGGCGCGGCGTCGAAGACCTCCTCGACGCGGGTGAACACGTGGTCGTCGACCCGCTTCTTGCTCACCTCGCACTCGAAGACGTCGCCCAGGCACACCAGCCGGTCGACCCGTTCGCGTGCCACGGCCGCCAGCACCGCCCGCAGCGCGGCTACATCACCGTGGATGTCGGTGACGATGGCGTAGCGCACCTCAGTCCCTTCCGGCGGGCACGGTCTCGACCGTGATCGCGTCCCTGACCCGCTCCCCCCGGCCCGTGGCGTCCTCGGCGTCGACGCCTTCGGCCAACACGTAGCCGGACCGGTCCCCCGACGAGCGGACCTCGCCGATCACGTCGCCGGTGCCGACCGCCAGGTCGATCACGCACCCCTCGGTGTCCAGCGGCAGCACGATCCTCGCGACGGTGCCGGAGGCCGGGGTCAGGAACCGGATCGCCGCGCCGCGGCGGGCGGGCGCCGGTTCCGGCGGAGGCGTCAGACCCAACGGGCAGCCCACGGTCAGCTGGACCAGGTCGTGCCCGTAGGCGCGGCGGACGAGCTCGCGGATCTTGTCACCGCCGATCCGGTTGTGGGACTCGATCACCCGCGGACCGCGGGAGGTCAGCTTCACCTCAGTGTGCGACGGGCCTTCGCTCAGTCCCACGGCGTCGAGGAAACCGAGGACGAGCGACTTGATCTCCTCCTGCCGCACGGCCGGCAGCGCGCTGGGCACGGTGTGGCCGAGCTCCACGAAGTTCGGGCCGAGCAGCTTGTCGGTCAACGCGATCACGACGTGCTCGCCGTCGTGGCTGAACGCCTCGACGCTGAGCTCCTGGCCGTCGAGGAACTCCTCGGCGATCGGGTCGACGCCGCCGGCGACGACGAACTCCTCCCACACCGTTGCCGCGTCCTGCTCGGCCTCGACCAGGAAGACCGCGCGACTGGCGGTGCCCGCCGCCGGCTTGAGGATCACCGGGCCGCCGACGTCCCGGCAGAACCCGGCGAGATCGGCGCCCGAGCTCACCGGCCGGGCCAGCACCGGGCTCAGCTCGTTCGCCGCCAGCAGTTCCCTCATGCGCCGCTTGTCCTGCAACAACCGCACGGTGTGCAACGGGTTACCTTCGACGCCGAGTCGGTGCGCCACCTCGGCGGCGGGCAGCAACCCGGCCTCGGTCAGCGAGAGAACCCGGTCGAACGGCTGGATGTCGTGCAGCGGCGCCAGTACCGAGAACACGGTCTCACTGTCCACATCGGACACAGCGACCGCGTGGCCGGCGGCCGCCGGTTCGTTCCCGGCGTGGACGAAGACGGCGTCCACGCCGAGAGCCGTGGCCGCGGCCAGCAGTTGCGGAGTGCCCGCGACGATCGCGATCCGCGGCCTGACCGATGCGCTCACGGTGCCGGGGCTTCCGCGTCGGCGGGCGCGCCGAACCGTTCGGTCAGGTGTGCGATCAGGTCGGCGTTCTCCCGCAGCTTGCCGGGAACGACCTTCTCCCCGTCGATCAGCGCCGGGATGAACTTGGAGCCGGTCGCCCTGATCAGCTCGTGGCGCAGCTCGCGGGTCTTGGGCACGTTGACGTTCAGGTAGGACACGCCCAGCCGGGTCAGCAGCTCCCTGACCGGCTTGCAGTCCGGGCAGGTCTCGC
The DNA here is from genome assembly GCA_032230575.1 of Pseudonocardiales bacterium. Lineage (GTDB taxonomy): Bacteria > Actinomycetota > Actinomycetes > Mycobacteriales > Pseudonocardiaceae > Lentzea. Next base: position 1,959 of record JAVXWK010000591.1, read on the forward strand.
GCTGGAACAGTACGAGCATCAGCTCTCCTCGTGGAAGGTTCGGACGACCTCACCCACCCCGGTGCCGGGGGTGAAGCGGTGGCCGAGTGCGAGCAGCGCCATCTCGACGGCGCCGAGGACGGCGACGAGGTCCAGTGCGTCCGCCGCGCCGACGTGGCCGACGCGGATGAGCTTGCCCTTGAGGTGGGCCTGGCCGCCGGTCATGGTGAGCCCGTGGCGGGTGGACAGCGTCTTCAGCAGGTGCCCGGTGTCCACGCCCTCCGGTGCGAGCGCGGAGGTGATCACATGACTGCGCCGGTGCGGCTCGCGGATGAACGGGCTGAACCCGAGCGCGACCAGTGCCCGCTGCGCGGCTTCACCGAGCAGCGCGTGCCGGCGCTGGAACGCCGGAAGTCCTTCCTCCGCCAGCATCTTCAGCGACTCGTGCAGGCCGAGGAGCAGCGAGACGGCCGGTGAGGACGACGACATCGGGTAGAACTGCCGGAACCGCTTGAACGACCAGTAGTACGCGGACCCCTGGCCGCGTACCACGGCTTCCCACGCGCGGTCGGACAGCGCGACGAACGCGAGCCCCGGTGGGAGCATGAAACCCTTGTGGGAGGCGGCGAGCACGACGTCCAGGCCCCAGGCGTCCATCTCCAGCGGGTGGACGAGCAGGCCGCTGATCGCGTCGACCACGACCACCACGTCGGTGTCGCGGAAGATGTCCGCGATGCCCCTGACGTCGTTGAGCGCACCGGTCGAGGTTTCGCTGTAGACGACGAGAACACCGCGGATGTCCGGGTGTTCGCCGTAGGCCGCCCGCACGTCCTCCGGCCGGGCGCTGGTCCCCCATTCGCTCGCGACGGTGTGCACCACCAACCCGTAGCCGCGGCAGATGGCCTGGAACCGCTCGCCGAAGTACCCGTTGGAGACGACGAGAACCTCGTCGCCCGGCGAGAAGCAGTTGGCGACCGCCGCCTCCATCGCGCCGGTGCCGGAGGTGGCCATCGAGTAGACCGGCTGCCTGGTGCCGAACAGCGGCGGCAGCCCCTCGTTGATCTCGTGGATCAGTCCTTCCATCTCCGTCGAGCGGTGGTGGACGATCTCCCTGGCGCCGGCCAGCAGGAGGCGCTGCGGCACCTCGGTCGGCCCTGGCGTGGCCAGTCGCAGCTTCACGCGTCGTTCTCCTCGTCTGAGCGGCGGCGGGGTGGGTCGAGAAGGACGCGGCGGGTCGCCGGCTTGAGGTCGAAGTCGAACAGCACGATCCGGTGGGTGGCGGACATGCCGAGCTCACCGCCGACGAACGGGACCAGCACGCTGGTGCCGAGCAGGCAGGACTTCAGGTGCGAGAAGCTGTTGGGATCACCCGTGGTCAGCTCGTGCAGGTACCGGCCGCCGTCCGCCGGTGCTTCCGGCGCCACCCGCTCCAGCACGCGCAGCAGGTCGGTCACCGCGCCCGGCTCGTACCGCATGATCGTCAGTCCGACCGTGCTGCCGTGCGCGAAGACACCGGCCAGCCCGTCACCGGAACCGGCTTCGCGCAGGCATTCGGTCACGGTGTCGGTGATGTCGTGGTGGGAGTTGAGCCCATCGCTGGGAATCCTGAGCTCGATCACCGGCTGCTCTCCGCGGTGTGCGGCGGGAAGTTCCCGGTGTCGAGGTCGCCTGGCCCGGTCACCGTCCAGGCGGGCACCTGCGCGAGCGCGGACACGATCCGCCCGAGACGTTCGGCGTGGGCGGCTCGCCGGTCGTCGACGTAGCCGTGCCAACCGGCGTGGGCGCCGTCGAAGGGCGACTCGACGTTGGCGGCGAGGATCGCGGCCAGCTCGTCCGGTCCCTGCTCGCACCGCTCGACGACCGTCCGCTCACCCGGACCGATCGCGGGGTGCAGGATCGCCGTCACCGGCACGTGCGTTTCGCGCGGCGCGCTCGGGAAGCGCCAGCGGAACCGGACGGGGTCCACCGCGAACTTGCCGGTAGGTGCGAACGCGTGCGCGGCGGGTGGGCGGTAGTCCGCGCCGATGCCCGCGATCTCCCTGAGCCCCGGATACTTCACGATGGTGCCGTAACCGAGGTGCGGGTAGTCGGGCCAGCCTGCCGCGAGCACCTCGCCGTCCGCCTGCTCGCGCAGCACGGTCTTGTCACCGCTCATGATCCGGTAGCCGAACTTCTCCACCAGCTCCAGGAGGATCGTGCTCTTGCCGGCACCCTTGGCACCGGTGACGAGCACGGCGCCGCCGTCGCGGAACGCGGCGGTCGCGTGCAGCACGGCCGCACCGGTGTTCTCCTGGTCCTTGAGCACGAGGTCGCGCACGAGCTCGACGAAGTCCATCGCGCCACCCGAGCCGAGCACGACGTCGATCGTGCGCGCCACGGGGTCGAAGGCGAACCGGCTGCCGGTCTTGGTGCACCGCAGGTACTGGCGACCCGCCTGCTCGGTTCGCCGGGCAGGCACCGTGAAGAACGCGCTCGCGCTCTTGCGGACGTGGATGTCATCCCAGACCGCGGTGTCCTCCGGCACGTGCCGTGCGTCGGTCGTCGCGGCGACGCGCACGGTGGCCAGGACGTCGTCCGCGGGCTCCTGCTCGATCGCGACATGCGTTTCCAGGAAGGACAACGCCACTTCGAGCTCCGCTCCCGCGCCCGGCTCCGCCTCCACGCGGAGTCTGGTTCCGTGGTAGCCGAGCGTGCGTGCGGCGATCATCGGGCGTTCTCCGCGATCTTGCGGCCGAGCGACTCGTAGTACGCCTGCTGTTCGAGCATCCGCGGCACCCGCTGCAACGCGAAGATGTCGTTCAGCGAGGCGATGTCGCCCTCGATGTGGTGCGTGGTGCCGTCCCGCCTGATCGAGGCGAGCGTGTCGCGCATGGCCTTCAGCGAGCTGCGCAGCGCCTGGTTGGCGTAGATCGCCATGGCGAACCCGCGGTCGGCGAGCTCGGTCGCGGTCACCCGGTTGTACGTCGTCGGCACCACGACCACGGGAAGCTGTCCGGTGTAGGCGTCGCGGAACGCGAACACCTCGTCCGGCTCCGGCCGCTTCGAGTGGATCAGCAGCGCGTCAGCGCCCGCGCGTTCGTAGACCTCTGCCCTGTGCAGCGCCTCCTCCATGCCCTGGCCGGAGATCAGCGCCTCCAGCCTGGCGATGACCACCAGCTCGTCGCTGACATCGGCGGCGGCGCAGATCTTGGCGGCGAAGTCGTCGACCGGCGCGAGGTCCTGGTTGCCC
>JAVXWK010000633.1:0-7751 GCA_032230575.1 Pseudonocardiales bacterium
TCGTCGCCGAGGTGGACGAGCCGGAACCCCTCCTCGACCGGCGCGTCAGCGAGCCGGAACACCAACGCGACGTCGATCTCCCCGTGCCGCAGCATCTGCAACGCCTCGACGGGGTGCTCCTCGAACAACGAGAGCTCCAGTCCCGGATGCGCCTCAGCCAACGTCGCGGCCGCGCGAGGCACGATCGTCGCGAGCGCGGAAGCGTTGGCCGCCAACCGAACCCGCCCGGCCTGCAACCCGACCCGCGCCGCCAGCTCGGTGGTGGCCGCGTCGACCCGCCCCACGATCTCGGCGGCCCGCCCGGCCAGCAGCAGCCCCTCGGGCGTCAGGCGAATGCCGCGCCCGACCCGTTGAACGAGCCGAACGCCGGTCGCCGCCTCCAGCCGCGACAGATGATGACTCACCGACGGCTGCGAGTAGTGCAGCTGCTTGGCCGCTTCCGTCACGGAACCGTGCCGAGCGACCGCGGCAAGGACCTTGAGGTGCACCAGACTGAGCACACATCAAGGGTATCGATGAAAGCCTCGCGGTTTTGGCATTGGACGTCATACCGCGACAGGTCCACGCTGAGTCCCATGACCAAGGTGACCTGCGACCTGACGATCTCACTCGACGGCTTCTCGGCCGGACTCAACCAGAGCGAGGACCGCCCGTTCGGCGACGACGGCGGTGACGGCTGGGGCAGCAAGCTCCACGCCTGGATGGAGGACCCCGCCGAGGAGCGGCGCCAGCTGGCCGGCCTCGCCGAAGCCAAGGCGTTCATCATGGGCCGCAACATGTTCGGCCCGGTCCGCGGCGACTGGGACCGCGCGTGGAACGGCTGGTGGGGCGACAACCCGCCGTACCACGCCCCCGTCTTCGTGCTCACGCATCACCCGCGCGACCCGCAGCCCATGGACGGCGGCACCACGTTCCACTTCGTCACCGACGGCATCGACGCGGCGTTCAAGCTCGCGCGCGAGGCGGCCGGCGACGGCAACATCTCGATCCACGGCGGCGCGACCACCATCAACCACTACCTCGCGAAGGGCGTGATCGACGAACTGCGGCTGCGCATCGTGCCGATCACGCTCGGCGCCGGCACGCGGTTGTTCGACGGCGTGCCGGGACTGAACCTCGAGCAGCTGGAGACGCGGGCGGGCAACGGCTTCACGCACGTCACCTACCGCGTCGACAAATAGTCGGGCAATTGCGCTCACGACGGGACTCGAACCCGCGAATCGCCGCATCGACAATGCGGTGCCCTAGCCGCTGGGCCACGTGAGCATTGCGAAACAAAAAGGCCGCCCTAATCGGATTCCCCGACGGACGGCTCCCGAGCTGGCATCTCACCAGGTCATGACAGGGGAGCCAACATCATCGAGGCGTTGGCGCGGCGACCCGAGATCCCACGTCATGACGCCTCCTTCGCTCGATGTTGCCCGAAGTCTTGCCGAGCGCGACATCTGCGGTCAACGCATTAAAAGCCGGAGCTGAGAGCAGATCGCGGACCAGCTTGCGGCCGACTCCGGACCCCTGAGTGGTGTCCGAGAGCTTTGGTGCCGTCTCGTCATACGACCGCGATGCTGCGCCGAAGTCACCGGCCAGGCGGAAAGTTACTTCAGGGTGCCCAGCAACTCAGCAGGCGAGAACCGCACCGGGAACGGCGCTGTTGCCTCGAAAACCTCATCCGCCTTGACCACGGCCGTCTGCTCGTACAGGCCGTCGGTCCCGAACTCGAACACGGTCAGTGCCGGCACCTCCGGATCGATGATCCAGTAGGTCGGCACGCCCATTCGTTCGTAGACCGCCTTCTTGGTGTTGAGATCGATGAGCGCAGTGCTGGGCGACAGAATCTCGACCGCGAGCAGCGGCGCGACCGGCAACAGCTTTTCCGTGAGATCGCTGTCCCTGCACACCAGAAGATCCGGCCGCACTTCAAGAGTCGGCGACGGCCGTACGGCGAACGGAGCCGGCAACACGTGCAAGCCAGATGGACATATCGGGTGCAGCGTGACCACCAACATCGCGACGATCTTCTGGTGTCGGAAACCAGGCGCGGGGCTCACCAGAAGCGTCCCGTCGATGAGTTCGTAACGGTTACCGTCATCGGGCATGCCCTCCAGGTCCTCGACCGTAAAGGGACGTCCGTGCACGCCAGTCGCCATGACCGTCATGGTCCCCTCCTTTCGGTTGTGCTGCCAACCGTCTCAGAGAGGTCTGACAGTTTGACCCAAATCGAGAGTCTCGCCGGTGGCGCCACTCGATCGTGTGACGCCACCGAACTCCAGGTCATGCTCGGCCGTGGTGCGTGCGGAACATGTCGTGCGGGTCGACGGTGTTCTTGATGGCGGTGAGCCGATCGAAGTCGCCGGGCAGGTACCCGGTGGCGAGCTCGGCAGCGGTGATGTCGGGCCCGGACAGGAAGTTCACGCACACGCCGCCGGTCGACCAGGGCTTCATCCCGGTGAACAGCCGGTCGAACGCCGCGCGCAGTGCCGGAACTTGTTCAGGCGATGCGGCAGCTCCGGCGTAGAGGACGTACTGCCCGTCGCGGCGGCCCAAAGCGCTGGGCACCGCACCCTGCCGGTTCAGCGCGCCGCCGGTGTGGCGCAGTTCGACGAGATAGGGGGCGTCAGCAGAGGGACCGGCGTGGTGCAGCAGTTCCGCGACGGCTGCGGGGTCCAGCGATTCCAGCATGGCGTTGCGGGCGTGGAACGCCACTGGCGTGGTGGGTTCGGCGTGGATGGTGCCGACGGCGGTGTAGGGCATCTCGTCAACCGTGTCGGTGATCGGTCCGAGCTCGCGGAACGGCTCGACGAGCAGCTTCCCCTCTTCGGCGGACCCGGTGCAGGCGAACCGCAGGTGCAGCACATAGCGGTCGGGCAGCCGGATGAGCAGCACCGAGGAGCTCATCGTCTCGGGGACGGTGCGGGTCCACTCCGCCCAAGCGCTCAGGGCAGCTGAGGCGGTGCCGGCCGCGAAGTTCATGCCGCCGCCGTAGAGCCGGGTGATCGGGTGCAGGTCGATCTCGATGGCGGTGACGACGCCGAAAATGCCTTTGCCACCACCGCGCAACGCCCAGAACAGGTCCGGATCCGAGGTCGCGGTCACTCGGAGCAGCGAGGCGTCGGCGGTGACGATCTCGATGGCGCGCACGTGGTCGACCGCCCAGCCGAGGCCGCGGCCGAGGATCCCCAGCCCGCCGCCGAGGTGGTAGGAGATCGCGCCGACCTCGGGTGAGGAGCCGTTCAGCGGCGCCAGCCCGTGTTCGGCAGCGGCGCGCACCAGCGCTCCGCCGCGCACCCCGGCCTCGATCCGGGCGGTGCGGGCCGCGGGATCGATGGTGATGCCGTCGAGCCGCGAGGTGGTGATCAGGACCTGGCCGTCGGCGCTGCGGGACGGGCCGTGCCCGGTGGCCTGCACGGCGACACCCAGGCCGTGCGCCGCGGCGTGGCGGACGGCGGCGATCACATCGTCGACGGAGGCTGCCGGAACGACGACCTCAGGCTTGTGCTCGACGGACAGGTTGTAGCCGGAGCGCTCGGTGTCGTAGCCGGCATCGGTCTTGGTGATGTAATCGGTCATGGAGCAATCATGTCGACGCTGAGCTGGGCAAACAATCTCCGATCAAGCATCGACTGATAACCTGGAGATTATGGAACGGCGGGACATCGAGATCTTCCTGACGCTCGCGGAGGAACTGCACTTCGGACGCACGGCGCAGCGGCTGCTGGTGTCGCAGGCGCGCGTGAGCCAGACGATCGCCCGGCTGGAACGGCGGTTCGGCGTGGCCCTGTTCGAGCGCACCAGCCGACGGGTCGCGCTCACTCCGGTCGGCGCCGCTCTGTACGCCGACGTCCGCGTGGGACACGACCGCATCGAACGCGGGATCGCAAAAGCCATCGCGGCCGGCAAAGGGATCACCGGCGTGCTCACCGTCGGTCTGGAAGCGCCCGCGGTCGCCGAGCTCGCCGCCGCGGTGTTCACCCGGTTCCGGCAGAACAACCCCGGCGTCGAGATCGCCTTCCGCGAGACCGGCTTCACCGACCCGCTCGACCTGCTGCGCTCCGGCGAGGTCGACGTCGCCGTGACCAACGCACCCGTCGACGAAGCCGGGTTCGAAGAAGGCCCGGTCCTGTACACCGAACCTGTCGTGCTGGCCGTGGCACGCGAGCACCGGCTGGCCACCCGCACGACGGTGACGCTCGACGATCTGGACGGCGAGGTGGTGTTCCGGGCCGGTCGCCGTGCCGCGCCCTACCGCCGCGACCCCGAACCGCCTGTCCCCGCAACGCTTTTGGACCTCATGGCGCGGATCGCCGCCAACGAGGGCGTGTGTCCGCTGGCCGCACACGCCGCCGACTACTTCGCCCGTCCCACGCTCGCGATGGTGCCGTTCGACAAGGGCTCGCCACCCGTGCGCTGGGTGCTCTGCTGGCGCGCCGGCGCCCGCACAGCAAGGGTCGCCGCACTAGCGACGACCCTCCCGTGACTACTTCTTGCCCTTCGGGTCCTCAGTGGACAGTGTGGCGACGAAGAACGGATCGTGGCGCTGGTCGAGCTGACCGTCCAGCAGACCTTCGCTCAGAACAGGGTCGCGGCCTCGACCGGCTCGGGCTCGGGCAGTGCGTCGAGGCCGGGCACCAGCGCTCGCACCTCGTCGTGGAACCGGCGGGCGAGCGCGGGCGCGTCGTCGTTGTCGGGGGTGTGCAGGAACACCGTCGGCGACCTGCCCTCCCGCAGCCAGTCGGCGACCACCTCGGTCCACGACCGCCACCCCTCGACGGTCTCCTCGACCGAGCCCCGGCCCAGGTAACGGACGATCGGCTGGTCGGTCAGCGCTCGCGTCCGCCGCGGCAACCGCGGTTTCCTGTCCCAGGCCTCCCGCTCGGCCTCGCTGGTCGGCGGGCTCTGGAAGAAGACCGTGGTGTCGAACGGCACCCACTCGGCGTCCGCGTCGGCGAGCGCCCCCTCCAGCAGCGACGTCGCGTCGGTGTCGGTGAAGAAAAGAGGGTGACGCACCTCCACGGCACGCCGGAGGCCGACGGGCAGCCTGCGCAGGAAACGGCCCAGGGCGTCGACCTCCGTTGGGCCGAACGAGCCGGGCAACTGGGTCCACAGGACCGCACGTTCACCGAGAGGTTCGATCGCGTCCAGGAACGCCCGCATGTGAACCTCGACGCCGGTCAGCCGGTGCTCGTGCGTGACGACCTTGGGCAGCTTGACCACGAACCGGAAGTCGGAGCCGGTCTGCCGCGCCCAGGTCTCCACGGTCTTCCGGGCGGGCGTCGCGTAGAACGTGGTGTTGCCCTCGACGGCTTTGCACCAACCGGCGTAGGCCCGCAGTCGCTCCCCGGCAGGTTGCGACTGCGGCAGGAACCGCCCGAGCCACGCCTTGTGGTTCCACATCGCGCAACCGACATGAAGACGTGTCACTCCGCCTACTTCTTGCCCTTCGGCTCGTCCGTGGACAGCGCGGCGACGAAGGCCTCCTGCGGCACCTCGACCCGGCCGACCATCTTCATGCGCTTCTTGCCTTCCTTCTGCTTCTCGAGCAGCTTGCGCTTACGGGTGATGTCACCGCCGTAGCACTTGGCAAGAACGTCCTTGCGGATCGCGCGGATCGTCTCGCGCGCGATCACGCGAGCGCCGATCGCGGCCTGGATCGGCACCTCGAACTGCTGCCGCGGGATCAGCTCGCGCAGCTTGGTGGCCATCCGCGTGCCATAGGCGTACGCGTAGTCCTTGTGCACGATGGCGCTGAACGCGTCGACGGCCTCACCCTGCAGCAGGATGTCGACCTTGACCAGCTCCGCCATCATCTCGCCCGACTCTTCGTAGTCGAGGGAGGCGTAGCCGCGCGTGCGGGACTTCAGCGAGTCGAAGAAGTCGAAGATGATCTCGCCCAGCGGCATCGTGTACCGCAGCTCGACGCGGTCCTCCGACAGGTAGTCCATGCCGCCGAGCTGGCCGCGCTTGGTCTGGCAGAGCTCCATGATCGCGCCGATGTAGTCGGACGGGGCGATGATCGTGCACTTGGTGACGGGCTCGTACACCTCGGCGCGCTTGCCCTCCGGCCAGTCGGACGGGTTCGTCACGACGATCTCGGAGCCGTCCTCCATGACCACGCGGTACACGACGTTCGGCGCCGTGGAGATGAGGTCGAGACCGTACTCGCGCTCCAGGCGGTCGCGCGTGATCTCCAGGTGCAGCAGCCCCAGGAACCCGCAGCGGAACCCGAAGCCCAGCGCGGCCGACGTCTCCGGCTCGAACGTCAGAGCGGCGTCGTTGAGCTGGAGCTTGTCCAGCGCCTCGCGCAGCTCCGGGTAGTCGGAGCCGTCGACCGGGTAGAGGCCCGAGTAGACCATCGGGCGCGGCTCGCGGTAGCCGGCCAGCGGCTCGGTGGCGCCCTTCTTCTCGGACGTGACCGTGTCGCCGACCTTCGACTGGCGCACGTCCTTCACGCCGGTGATCAGGTAGCCCACCTCGCCGACACCGAGACCGCGGGACGGCTTCGGCTCGGGCGAGACGATGCCGACCTCGAGAATCTCGTGGGTGGCACCCGTCGACATCATCTTGATGCGCTCGCGCGGCGTGATCTTGCCGTCGACGACCCTGATGTACGTGACGACGCCGCGGTAGGTGTCGTAGACCGAGTCGAAGATCATGGCGCGCGCCGGGGCGTCGGACTCGCCGACCGGGGCCGGGACCTTCTTCACGACCTCGTTCAGCAGCTCGCCGACGCCGAGACCGGTCTTCGCGGAGACGCGCAGCACCTCCTCCGGCTCGCAGCCGGTGATGTGCGCGATCTCCTTCGCGTACTTGTCCGGGTCCGCGGCGGGCAGGTCGATCTTGTTCAGCACCGGGATGATGGCGAGGTCGTTCTCCATCGCCAGGTACAGGTTGGCGAGCGTCTGCGCCTCGATGCCCTGCGCGGCGTCGACCAGCAGCACGGCGCCCTCACAGGCCTCCAGCGCGCGGGACACCTCGTAGGTGAAGTCGACGTGGCCAGGCGTGTCGATCATGTGCAGGACGTGGTCCTGCCCGTCGACCTGCCACGGAAGGCGCACGTTCTGCGCCTTGATGGTGATACCGCGCTCCCGCTCGATATCCATGCGGTCGAGGTACTGCGCGCGCATCGCCCGCGCATCGACGACGCCGGTGATCTGCAGCATCCGGTCGGCCAGGGTCGACTTACCGTGGTCGATGTGCGCGATGATGCAGAAGTTCCGGATGAGCTCCGGCGGCGTGAACGTCGTGTCGGCGAACGTGGTCAAGGTAGTCCTCAGCAGGAAATCGGACGGGTGTCCCCTCATGGTCCCATAGCTGCCGGTGTGCCCTGCACCACTAGGGTGCGTTCGTGCAGATGAACGGTGAGGACCCCCGTCCCGCGAAGGGCGCGGTCCGCGAAATCCACGACGCCGCCGAGGCCGCGAAACTCGAGTACGAACCCTCCGTGGACGGCGACGCCGACCCCGGCGAGGTCGTCTGGGCCTGGGTCCCCTTCGAGGAGGACGCCTCGCGCGGCAAGGACCGCCCGCTGCTGGTCGTGGGCCGTGCCAAGGGCGAACTGGTCGCGCTGATGCTCTCCTCGAAGGAGCCGCGCGACGACTTCCTGGAGCTGGGCGCCGGCGCCTGGGACCGCGAAGGCCGCCCGTCCTACCTGCGCCTGGACCGCGTGTTCGCCCTCGACTCGGACGACGACATCCGGCGAGAGGGTGCCGTGCTGGCACCCGCCGCCTTCGGCCAGGTCGTCGACGTCCTACGCG
>JAVXWK010000634.1:0-2971 GCA_032230575.1 Pseudonocardiales bacterium
GATGGGTCACCTCGAGGCCGAGACCCCGATGTTCGGCGTGGAGATCACCGACTCCGCCTACGTCGTGGCGTCGATGAAGGTGATGGCGCGGATGGGCACGCACGTCCTGCGCCGGATGGAGGAGGTCGGCGCCGGCTTCGTGCCGGCCCTGCACTCGGTGGGCATGCCGCTCGAGCCCGGGCAGTCCGACGTGCCGTGGCCGTGCAACGACACCAAGTACATCGTGCAGTTCCCCGAGGAGCGGGCCATCTGGTCCTACGGGTCCGGGTACGGCGGCAACGCACTGCTCGGCAAGAAGTGCTACGCGCTCCGGATCGCCAGCGTCATGGCCCGCGACGGCGGCTGGCTGGCCGAGCACATGCTGATCCTCAAGCTCACCTCGCCGCAGGGCGCCGTGCGCTACGTCACCGCCGCGTTCCCGAGCGCCTGCGGCAAGACCAACCTCGCGATGCTCGCCCCGACCATCCCGGGCTGGAAGGTCGAGACCCTCGGCGACGACATCGCCTGGATGCGCATCGGCGAGGACGGCCGGCTCTACGCCGTCAACCCGGAGTACGGCTTCTTCGGCGTCGCCCCGGGCACCAACGAGAACACCAACCCCAACGCGATGCGCACCATCGACATCGGCAACTCGGTGTTCACCAACGTGGCGCTGACCGACGACGGCGACGTCTGGTGGGAGGGTCTCGAGAACACCCCCGCCCACGCCACGTCGTGGAAGGGCGAGGACTGGACGCCCGACAGCGAGGAGCTGTCCTCGCACCCGAACAGCCGCTACTGCACGCCGATCAAGCAGTGCCCGATCCTGGCGCCGGAGTACGACGACCCGCGCGGCGTCCCGATCGACGCGATCCTGTTCGGCGGTCGCCGCAAGACGACGATCCCGCTCGTCACAGAGGCCCGCGACTGGACCCACGGCACGTTCATGGGCGCCACGCTGAGCTCGGAGACCACCGCCGCGGCCGTCGGCCAGGTCGGCGTCGTGCGGCGCGACCCGATGGCGATGCTGCCGTTCATCGGCTACAACGCCGGCGACTACTTCAACCACTGGATCACCGTGGGCAAGGAGAACGACGCCGCCAAGCTGCCGAAGATCTTCTACGTCAACTGGTTCCGTCGCGACGAGGACGGTGGCTTCCTGTGGCCGGGCTTCGGTGAGAACAGCCGGGTGCTGAAGTGGGTCATCGACCGGATGGAGGGTCAGGCCGCTGCCGTCGAGACACCGATCGGTCACGTTCCCGCGCCGGGTTCCCTGGACATCGACGGGCTCGACGTGACCGAGAGCGACCTGCAGAAGGCCCTCGACGTCGACGTCGAGGAGTGGAAGAAGGAGATCCCCGAGATCACCGAGTGGTTCGAGAAGTTCGGCGAGCAGCTGCCCGCCGTGCTGTGGACCGAGCTCGACGGACTCAAGGCCCGGCTGGGCGTCTGAGCCAGCCCCGCGTCATCGGACCCGCGCCCCATCAGGGCGCCGGTCCTGCGCATTTGTCATGATGCACCCCATGGACATCGACCAGGGGCCAGAACGGCGCGCGCTCCTGGCCGGCCCCGCGGGCGACATCTTCCGCGAGATCATCAAGGCCGGCGTACTGCCGCACGACGATCCCAGGCTGTCCCACGAGCACCCCGACAGTCTCGCCATGGCTCTGTTGCTAGACCTCGGGCTGCTGCGCGAGGACGAGCAGGCCGGTGGCTGGGTGCCGGTCGACCCGGACTCGGTGCAGTCGGGGGTCGTCTCCCCGATGGGTCGCCAGGTGGTCGAGCTGCTGGACGAGTCGGCTGCGTGGGCAGACACCCTGGGGGCGTTGGCCCAGACCTTCCGCCGTACTCCCGCAGCCGACAGCCCGATCATCGAGATCCGCGGCCTGCCCAGCATCAACCGCTTCCTCGAGTCAGTCGTGGACGACGCCGAGCACGAGCTGCTCACCGCCCAGCCCGCCGGGGCCCGGCGTGCCGTGATCCTGGACCAGGCGGTGGATCGAGACCTGCGCGCCCTCGAGCGCGGCGTCGACATGCGCACGCTCTACCAACACACCGCTCGGCGCAGCAAGGCGACCCGGGACCACGTGGACCGGATCATCGAGCACGGCGCCCAGGTGCGCACACTCGATGAGTTCTTCAACCGGCTGATCGTGGTCGACCGCCGGTTGGCGGTGATCCCCGGCGGGGCGCCGGACGTCGCGGTGGCCATCCACGAGCCGAACCTGGTGGCCTACCTGGCCGACATGTTCGACCGCTCCTGGGAACGCGCAAGGGCGTACAACGAGCGCAGCGCGGACTCCGAGAGCGACATCGCCGCCGAGGTCCGGCAGCTCACCGTACGAATGCTCACCGAGGGGCACAGCGATCCTGCGAGCGCCAAGCGGGTTGGAGTCAGCACCCGGACGTATGCCTCCTACGTCGCGGCGCTCAAGGACGAGTACGGCGTGGAGACTCGCTTCCAGCTCGGCTACGCGATGGGGAGCAGGGACTCGGAGTCAGCCCCCGAGAGCTGACCGACTCAGAGTGCAACCTGCCCCACCGATGGTCTTGTCAGTGCCACAGCCCCAGCCGGTGTCGAACTTGCTGGTGTGACTTGTCGGCGTCTTGTCCGTCGTCGCGGCGTCTGCCGGGGCGGTGGCGCCCACCGCCAACATGCTGGCGGCGAGGATGGCTGCTGCAACTGACTTGGAAAATCGACGTGATCTCATGGAGTAGGTCCTTTTCCCTCGGGGCAGCACTCATCGTGCCCTCGTGTGACACCCGTTAACAGATTCGCCGACCACATGACTGTGCATTGCATGATCATGCAGGTTTCAGAGTCGCCAACAGCCGCTTCGAATCCCGAGGAACCGGAGCGGTCGTCCGGCGGAGGTGGCGGGATTTGAACCCGCGAGAGGGTTCAACCCTCAACCCGCTTAGCAGGCGGGCGCCATAGGCCACTAGGCGACACCTCCCGAGCAGCAGGCCACAGGTTACCCATCCCCGGGTC
>JAVXWK010000650.1:0-8680 GCA_032230575.1 Pseudonocardiales bacterium
CGTCGCTGCCGCCGCCCGCCACCTGTTCGGCGGTGCCGCCGTACCAGTGGAACCCGAAGACCAGCCGGTACTGGCGGGTGTTGTCGTAGTTGTCGGGGATGCTCAGGATGAACGAACGGTTCTTGCCGCCGCTCTGGATCGTGAGTTTTCCGTTCCGGAGCGTGGGAGCCTTGCCGCAGCCCGGAGTCGCCGCGGCCTGATCCGTGGTGACCGATGGAGTGCTCGCGTCGGCGACGCCGGCACCGGCACCGGGGAGGACCAGTGCGGCGGTGGCTGCGGCGACCAGCCAGCGCGTCCGACGAGGTTTGCCGCTTTGTCGCATGGGTGTGCCCGCATTCTCTGTGTGGTGACGAATCGGACGAGCGGGCGGTGGCTGCCCCCACCGCCCGCAACCTGATCAGGCCTTGGCCCAGCGCTGGCCGGTGCTGCTGTTGCAGGTCGCCACGGTCACGGCGGCGCCGTTGCCCGTGCCGGTGGAGTTGAGGCACAGTCCTGATTGGACGTTGGTGATGGTGCCGTTGGCGAGGTTCCACTTCTGGTTGTCGCCGCCGTTGCAGTCCCAGATCCGGGCCTGGGTGCCGGACCCGGCGTTGCTGGGCACCTCGACGCACTTGCCGGTGACCTGCAGGGCCTGTCCGTTGAGGAGGAACTGCTGGTTGGCGTTGTTGTGGCAGTCCCAGGTGATCATCTGGGTGCCGTTGGCCGTGCTCGCGCCGTTGACGTCGAGGCAGCGTCCGGAAGCCTCGCCGCGCAGGCGGAACGCGGTCGGGGTGGGAGTCGTGTCGCCGGTGAAGAACTTCCACACCTCGGTCTTGACCCAGCTGCGGGCGCCACTCTCACACCCGGCGCATCCGTCCACGGGGCCTTGCTGGTGGCCGCCGTCGAACGGTGCCCAGACCACCGGGTACCCGGTCCTGCAGCCCGAGTAGGCGGTGGTGATGTGGGTGCGGCTGTTGGGGCCTGGCTCGGGGGCGTTCTGGGGTGTGCAGCCGTTGTTGCGGACCCAGCGGTCGCGCTGGCCCCGGCCGCCGCCGATGTTGTCGTTGATGCCGTGGATGCCCATGTAGGCCACGGGTGCGGTGCCGCCCGCGCAGCCGCTGATCTCGCCGGGGCTGGCGATGGCGGCGATCGCGCGGAAGACGTTCGGGCGGGAGCACGCGAGTGAGATGCTCATCGCGCCGCCGTAGCTGAAGCCGAGCGAGAAGAGCTGCGTGGTGTCGACGCAGAGGTCGTTCTCGATCCTGCTGATCATGTCGTCGGTGAACCTGACGTCCTCGCCGCCGGAGTTGCCCCAGCCGTTGCCGAGGCCCTGCGGTGCGACGAAGATCGTCGAGTTGTTCGACAGCTGCTTCAGTCCGTAGTGGGCGTAGACGGCGCCGTCGCTGCCGCCGCCCGCCACCTGGTCGGAGGTGCCGCCCAGCCAGTGGAAGCCGAAGACCAGCCGGTACTGGCGGGTGTTGTCGTAGTTGTCGGGGATGCTCAGGATGAACGAGCGGTTCTTGCCGCTGCTCTGGATCGTCTGGTTGCCGTTGCGCAACGTGGGAGCCTTGCCGCAGCCGGGAGTCGCCGCGACCGTGAGGGGCTCGGACTGAGCCTGGGCGACACCGGCGCCGGAGAGGACCAGCGCGGCGGCCGCGATCAGGCACCACGCCCGTCGTGAGGAGTTGTTCTGTCGCATGGGTTTGTTCGCACTCTCTCTCGTGATGGTCAGGCGGTTGCGCACGTCTTGCCGTTGAGGGCGAACGAGGTCGGTGCCGAGGCATCACCGGTGTGGCCGGCCTGGAAGCCGAACGTGATGGACGCGTTCGGTGCGATGTCCGCGTTGTAGGAGACGTTCCTGGCCGTCACCTGTCCGGACGCGGGGGAGTAGGTGGCGCTCCAGCCGGACGTGATGCTCTGACCGCCGGGCAGCGTGAAGAGCAGCGACCACCCGCTGATCGGCGCGGAGCCCGTGTTCGTGATGGTGATGTTCGACGTCAGGCCGTTGTTCCACGCGCTGATCGCGTCGCCGACCTTGCAGTCCGCGTCACCGGGCGGGTTCGAGGTGGTCGTGGTCGTCGTTGTCGTGGTGGTGGTGGTCGTCGGGCCGCCACCGCTGGGGAGTTGGGTGATGAACTTCCACGCCTCGCCGGACGTCCACGTGCGCCAGCCGTCGCCGCCCGAGTCGATCGGGCCGGGCGTGTGCCCTCCGTCGAACGCCGCCCACACCACGGGATAGCCGGGCCGGCAGCCGCTGAAAGCGGTGACGATGTGCGTCCGGCTGCCTGCCCGCGGTTCGGGCGCGTTCTGCGCTGTGCAGCCGTTGTTGCGCACGAACCTGTCGCGCAGCCCGCGGCCCAGGCCGATGTTGAGCACGTTGTCGCTGACGCCGTGGATGCCCAGGTACGCGATGGGCTGGTTGCCGCCGCTGCACCCGCTGAGCTCGGCGCCGGAGTAGACGACCACCGCGCGGAACACCTTCGCGCGGGCGCAGGCGATCTCGTACGACATCCCGCCGCCGTAGCTGAAGCCACCGGCGAAGCGCAGAGCCGGGTCGACGCAGAGGCTGTTGTCCAGCAACCGGACCAGGTCGTCGATGAAGGTCAGGTCCTGCCCGCCGGGGTTGGCCCAGCCGTTGCCGTTGCCCTGCGGCGCGACGAAGATCGTGCCGTTGTTCGCCGCGTCCGAGAGCCGCCGAAGCCCGTAGTACGACCAGTTGTAGCCGTCGGATCCGCCGGAGTCGACGTCGTTCGCGGTGCCACCCCGCCAGTGCAGGCCGACGAACAGCCGGTACTGCCGGTTGTTGTCGTAGCCCGGCGGCAGCCGGAGGATGTACGAACGGTTCTGGCCACCGCTGTTGATGGTGTGCTGGCCGCTGGTCAGCGCGGGTGCCTTGCCGCATCCGGCCGTTCCCGCCGTCGCGCCGACGTCGCCGGGCGTGGTGCCGCCGAGCGCGATACCGGCCGCGCCCAGGAAGACCACGGCACTGGCGGTGGCCATGGCGATCACGAACCTATGCCGGGACATGACACGGCCCCTTGTGCTTCTGGAACATCGTCGTTCCCTTCGGTTTGTCAGACTTGCTGGGGTTGGAATCGCTGGTTCTCGGCCCCGCTGGGGGTCCACTGGGAGATCCGGGCACCGTCGGCGGCCGAGGCCTGCCACACGTCCAGGGCGAGCCCGCTCTGCCGGTTGACCAGGCCGATCACCCCGCCGCCCTGGTCGGTCACGCGCCACTGCTGAGCAGTAGCGCCGGTGTCGGGCTGCTGGGTGACGTCGGCGCCGGTGTTCGAGCTCGCGACCTGGAGCACCAGTCCGCTGTGCCGGGCCCGGACGCGGTAGTAGCCGCCACCCGCGTCGAGGAAGTCGAACTGCTGGTTGAGGCCGCTGGTCTGGGAGTACTGCTGGAGCAACGCGCCGGGCGCGGTGGACGTCCCGCTGATGTCGGCGCACTTCCCGCTGTGCCGCGCGACGAGCCGGTAGTACACGCCCGGCCGCACCACGGGTCCCGAGCCCTGGCCGGTCGCGCGATAGCTGTGTCCTGTTTGGACGGCGAACTCCGCCACGTCGGCTTCCGGCTTGGACGGCTGGATCACCGCGCCGGTCGTCGTGTCACGCAGCTCGAAGGTGCCGCCGAAGATCCGGTTGCGCACGCGGACGGTGCCGTCGCGGTCCGGCGTGACGGACAGGGAGATGGAGCCGTCGGCACCCCACGTCGCGCCGACCGTGTACCCACCGCGCCCGCGCAGGCCTGTGACGCTGCCCGCTGGCCAGGCCGGTGGCAGCGCGGGCAGCACGTGCAGCTCGCCGTTGTGGCTGTGCAGCAGCATTTCCGCGATGCCGGAGGTCGCGCCGAAGTTGCCGTCGATCTGGAACGGCGGGTGCAGGTCGAACATGTTGGGCGCCAGTCGGTCCGTCGTCACGAGCGACCGGATCAGGTCGTGTGCTCTCGCGCCCTCCTCGAGCCGCGCCCAGTAGTTGATCTTCCAGGCGAGCGACCACCCGGTGCCCGCGTCGCCACGCAGCTCCAGCGTGCGGCGGGCCGCGGTGTGCAGCTGCGGAGTGCCGCGCTTGGTGATCTGATTGCTGGGGTGCAGCCCGTAGAGGTGTGAGACGTGCCGGTGGTTCGGTTCCGTCTCGACCCAGTCGTAGAGCCATTCCTGGACGTTGCCGCGTGAGCCGACCTTCATCGGGGCCAGCCGCTGGCGGGCGGCTCGCACCTGCGTGCGGAAGTCGGCGTCCACGCCCAGCACCTCGGACGCGCTCGCACACCCGTCGAAGAGGTCGCGCAGGATCTGCATGTCCATCGTCGGCCCGGCGCACACACTCGCGTTCGAATGGTGGTTGAGCTCCGGCGAGTTCGACGGGTTGGTGACGAGGTTGCCGAGGCTCGGCTCGGTGACGAGCGTGTCCAGGAAGAACTGCGCGCATCCCTTGAGCGCCGGGTAGTACGTGCGCAGAAAGGTCACGTCGCCGGTGAACCGGTAGTGGTCCCAGATCATGGTCGAGAGCCACGCTCCGCCCGTCTGCCACATGCCCGCCGCCGCGAAGTCGACGACCGAGGAGCCGCGCCACGCGTCGGTGTTGTGGTGGGTGACCCAGCCGCGCGCGTTGTACTGCACCTGGGCGGTGCGGGCGCCGGTCACCGCGAGGTCGTTGATCATGCGGAACACCGGCTGGTGGCACTCGCCGAGATTGGTGGTGTCCGCCGGCCAGTAGTTCATCGGCAGGTTGGCGTTGATCGTGTACTTCGAGTCCCACGACGGCGCCATCTGGTCGTTCCAGATGCCCTGCAGGTTCGCCGGTTGCGTGCCGGGCCGCGACGACGAGATGAGGAGATACCTGCCGTACTGGAACAACAGCGCGGAGAACTGCGGATCGCTGGTGCCCGCGTGCCGGCCGATCCGGACGTCGGTCGGCTGGTCGGCCGCCGCGGTGCGCCCCAGGTCGAGCGTCACTCGTCCGAACAGCGCCTGGTAGTCCGCGACGTGGCGGGCGCGCAACGTGTCGAAGGTGAGGCCCTGCGCGGCGTTCAGGCGGCTGCGGGCGATGCCCTGGTAGTCACCGTTGACCGTGCGGAAGTCGACGTAGCTGGTACCGATGGAGATCAGGACGGTGACCGCGTTGGCGTTGCTCACCCGCAGCGTGCCACCGGAGCTGGTGACGGAACCGCCCTCCGCCACCGCCTTGGCCAGTGCGAGGAACCGGACGGTGCCCGCGATTCCGCGCTGGGTACCGGAAATCCCGTCCAGCCCGATCGTCGTGCCGTCCGGGCTGGACACAGTCGTGCGCTGCGGGGAACCGAACGACGCGGTGAACGAGATCGAGCCCGGTGTCTCCGCGGTCAGCCGCACGACGATCACCTGGTCCGGCGCGCTGGCGAACACCTCGCGCCGGTAGCGCACGTTGTTCGCCGTGTAGGTCACGAAGGTCGTCGCGGTGGTGAGGTCGAGCGAGCGCTGGTACCCGGTCGCCGTCGCGGACGGCAGCACGAGCTTGAGGTCGCCGACGGGCTGGTACGCGAGTTGTCCCGCGGGGTTGCCCAGCATGGTCTGGTCGATCAGCGACTGCGCCTGTGTCCACTGGTTCGAGAACACCAGCTGCCGGATCTGGGCCAGGGATCCGGCACCTCGCGGGTTGCTGTAGTCGTGCGGACCGCCGGCCCAGACGGTGTCCTCGTTGAGCTGCAGGCGTTCGGTGTCGGTGTTGCCGAACACCATCGCGCCGAGCCTGCCGTTGCCCACCGGCAGCGCGCGCAGCCAGTCGGAACCCGCGGGCCGGTCGTACCAGAGCGAGAGATCATCGGCTGCTCGTACGTCTGTCGCGGCTGTCCATCCTGCCTGCGTCAGCACAACTCCCGCGCCGAGCTTCATGAGCTGCCGTCGGTTCAGGTCGGACATGCCGTTCCTCCAAGGGTTTTCCCGGTCAGGCCACGGCGCACCGCTCGCCGTTGAGCGTGAATCCGCCGGCGGCCGCGCTGTCACCGGTGTGCGTGGCCTGGAAACCGATCTGCACCGAACCGTTCGGTGGAATCCGCGCGTTGTAGTCGACGTTGCGCGCTGTCACCTCGCCGCTGGTGGGGGAGTAGCTCGCACCCCAGCCGCCCGTGACGGCCTGTCCGCCGGGCAGCGTGAACCCCAGCTGCCAGCCGTTCACCGCGCTGCCGGACGTGATGGTGATCGTCTCGGTCAGCCCGGTGTTCCAGGCGTTGACCGAAGCCGTGACCTTGCAGCCGTCAGCGGGAGGGGGAGTGGTCGTCGTCGTTGTGGTGGGCGGCTTGTCCAGGCCGAGGAAGGCGATCGAGTACGCGAGCATCCCGGCCATCGGCAGGCTGTGCCCGGTGCCCTGGATGCTGATGCCCTCGATGCTCGCCGTCGTACCTGTTGTGCCGTAACGGGTGCGCGTCCAGCTCGGCTGCGGCTGGTCGGTGGACGCCGGAGTCCTGCTCACTCCGTGCAGGTTCGTCCACTGGTCGAGCTCCTCGCCGAAGTTGGGGTAGGCGAGCGTGGTGTCGGCGGTGCCGTGCCAGAGCTGCATTCGCGGGTACCGGCCGGTGTAGCCCGGATACATGGCCCTGGCCTGGTCGCCCCACTGCTGCGGGGTCTTCTGCAGGTTCCCGCCCGAGCACTGGCTGTTCCACAACGAGCCGTTCGTCGTCGCGAAGCAGCCCGCGGGAACTCCGGAGAACGCCGAACCCGCGCTGAACACGTCCGGGTACTGGGCGGCCAGCACGTTCGTCATCATCGCGCCGGACGAGAAACCGGCGACGACGATGCGTGCGGCGTCCACGTTGTAGCGCTGGCGCGCGTACGACACCATCGACATGATCCCGGTGGAGTCGCCACCTCCGTTGCGCCGCAACGCGTTGGCCGTGGACACGTCGAAGCAGTGCCCGTCCCTGGTGGCCTCCGGGTAGACGATCACGTACCCCAGCCGGTCCGCGGCGGTGACGTAGTCGCGTCCGTTGCCGTTGTGCACGGCGCTCGCGGAACCGCCGCAGTAGTGCACCATCACGAGCATGGCCGGGCGCGCCGCGACCCGGTCGGGCACGTAGGCGTACATGTTCAGGCCGGTGGGGTTGGTGCCGAAGTTCGTGATCCGCACCAGCGACGCGGCCAGCGCCGGTGGTGGCACCAGGGACAGCGCGACGGCGGTCATCAGCAGCATCAGCGCGGCGATGAGCGCGATGAGGCCGAAGCGGTCAGGACACGACCGGGCGTTCACGACGCGGCCCCGAACTGCCACCAGTTCATGTTGAGCAGGTAACCGTTGCCACCGCTGAATCTCAGGTAGAGGTCACGGGTGCCGGTCAGCCCGCTCACCGGGCACGTGACGGTGGTCCAGGCCTGCCAGCCACCGGTGTTCGGCACCGAGCAACGGCCGGCGATCGTGCCGGTCGGGCTGCCGGAGCGGACCTCGACGGAGCTGCCGGCGGTGGTGGACGCGACACGGGTGGAGAAGGTCGTTGCGCCGGAACCGAAAGCGACGTTCTTCACCTTGATGTAGTCACCGTTGTTGATGAAGCCGACGTTCATGCCACCTTCACCGGAGGCTTCGGTCTCGATGCCGCTGCCCCACGCGATCGTCTCGGCTTCCTGGCGCACGTACGGGTTGAGCGTGTCGGCGGCCGGCGGTCCGCTCGTCGACATGGTCATCGCCGGAATCGTGCCGTCGGCGTTGTAGCTGAACTTCTCGACGGCGACGGAGCGGGTGAAGCCGCCACCGCCGGGCAGCGCGCCGTTGTGGTAGAAGAAGTACGAGCCGCCCTTGAAGTCGATGAGACCGGGGTGGTTGGTGAAGCTGCTGCCCTGCGTGGGCATGACGGTGCCGCGGTAGGTCCACGGGCCGGTGGGGCCGGGAGACGTGGAGTAGCCGATGAACTCCGAGCAGCACTTGGCGGCGAAGACGTTGTAGTACAGGCCGTTGCGCTTGTAGACCCAGGGCCCTTCCTCGTAGAGGGTGGGCCGGTTGGGGTCACCGGTGCGGGTGCCGAACCCGGCCGTGGTGAGCGGGATTCGGTTGATACCGCCCGAGTAGGAGATCATGTCGGTGTTGAGGCGGACGTACGACAGGTTCGGGTTGCCCCAGTACAGGTACGCCTGACCGTCGTCGTCGATCATGACCGTGGGGTCGATCTCGCCGTTCTCCACCAGCGGCCGGCCGATGGCGTCGCGGAACGGGCCGGTCGGGCTGTCCGAGACGCCGACACCGATGGCCGGGCGCCCGCTGGCCTTGGTGACGACGGGGACGTACCAGTAGAACTTGCCGTTGCGTTCCACGGCCTGCCCGGCCCACGCGTCCTGCTTCGCCCAGCTGAACGTGGCGAGGCTCATCGGTGAGCCGTGGTCGGTCCAGTTCACCATGTCCGCGGACGACCAGACCCGCCACTCCTTCATGGTGAACCAGGTCGAGTTGTCCTCGTCGTGCCCGGTGTAGAGGTAGACCCGTCCGTTGTGGACCAACGGCGCCGAGTCCGCGGTGTAGATGTGCTGCACGATCGGGTTGTCCGCCCTCGCCGGGGCGATCACCGTCAGGACCAGGCCCGCCACCGCGGCGACGCTCGTCCAGAACCTTCGTTTCGTGGCCATCATCGTCTCCTGCGAGGGCAGGGGGAGGCACCCGCGGACCGGGCTGCTCGGCCGGTCCGCGGGGCGGTCCTCTCCGGTTGGGTGATGCGGAACGTCAGCTCGCGGCGCAGGAC
>JAVXWK010000653.1:0-8717 GCA_032230575.1 Pseudonocardiales bacterium
GACCTTCCTGCCGAACAGGCCGAGCACGACACCGAGCAGGCGGCCCTTGAGGTTCTTGCCCTCACGCACGACCTGAGCGTGCACGACGGTCGTTCCGTCAGAGCGCTTCGTGAATGTGTAGGTGTGACCGGATTTGCCGCCCCACACGTTGGAGTCCGTGGTCGTCAGCACGACGTGGCTGAGGTCGGACCAGTCGTAGTGCAGGCGTTCCCAGATGCCACCGGAACCCTCGGTGACGTCGGCGAAGTTCTCGCCCTGGTCGTGGACCTCCAAGAAGTCGTCCGCGCTGTTGGGGAAGAGCCGCGCGCGGCCGGGACCGAAGTCGGTGAGGCCCGCGACGAACTGCTCGGGGGTGGCGGTGGTCTGCTGGGACAGGGTGATGGTGGACATCTTCTCGCTCCTCGTTGCGCTGTTGGCACCCAGATTCCCCGTCCAGGGGGTGCGTTCGCG
The DNA here is from genome assembly GCA_032230575.1 of Pseudonocardiales bacterium. Lineage (GTDB taxonomy): Bacteria > Actinomycetota > Actinomycetes > Mycobacteriales > Pseudonocardiaceae > Lentzea. Next base: position 451 of record JAVXWK010000653.1, read on the forward strand.
CCAGTGAGGAACCCTGGTCGTCAGGACCCCGGGGTGACGTGGATCTCCGCGAGCCGGCGGCGCACGTGGTCGGCCTCGTCCTCGCGTCCCTGCTGCTCCAGCATCCGCAACGCCTCCTGCCAGAGCCGCGCGGCCTGGTCGGTCTGCTCGAGCGCCAGGTGCGGCTGGCCGAGGCTGATGAGCACCTTGGCGGTGGTGTAGTCGTCGTTCTCGGCCCGGTACAGGCCGATGGCGTGCTCGTAGAGGGAGATCGACTCGGTGTGGTTGCCGAGCTGGTGCTCGATGCGGGCCAGCGTGGAGACCGCGGTGGCCTCGCCCTGCCTGTCGCCGAGCTCGTGCAGCAGGTTCAGCGCCTTCGTGGCGTGCTCGCGGCCTTGCGCGGTGTAGCCGATCTCCGCGGCGCAGTAACCGATGTTGTTGTGCGCCAACGCTATGAGCATCTGGTTGCCGGTCTGCTGGTAGTGCGGCAGCGAGGCTCGGGCGTGCTCGTACGCCCGGTGGTACTCCGCCCGGCTGACCCACAGCCACGCCAGCGTGCCGTGCGCGTCGGCGAGGGGGAGTGCCTCGCCTACCTGTTCGGCCAGTGCGAGGGCCTCGTCCAGGTGGTGCAGCGCCTCGTCGTAGCGCTGGACCTGGCCCAGGCTGCTGCCCATGATGCGGTGCGCGACGACCACGTCCATCGGGTCGTCGGCTGCGTCGATGGCCGTCCGCCACATGGTCAGCTCGTCGTCGAGGTGGCCCCTGAGCTGGTTGTACGCGTGCGAGACCCTGGCCAGCAGCACGACCTCGTCGTTCCAGCCGCGCTGGGCGGCGGCCTGCTGGACGGCCTGGCGCGTGCCGCGTTCGGCGTCGAACCACGCGAGCGCGCCCGCTTTGTCGTGGGCCGGGGTGATCTCGGTCTGAGTCCCGAGGGTGATCAACGGCCGGTGCGGGTCGATCACGCGGTCGTTGGCGTGCGCGGTGTGGACGTGGTGGTCGACGAGCCTGCGCAGGGCTTCGTCGCTGCCCGCGTGCTTGGCCCGTTCGGCCGCGTAGGCCCGGACGAGGTCGTGCATCCTCGCGCGGAAGCCGCTGGAGATCGAGATCAGCGAGGCCTGCTCGAGTGACCGGAGTGTCTCCCGTGCATCCTTTGTGGACACTCCGGCGAGACCGGCGGCGGCCCTCAGGTCGATGTCCTCGCCCGGCGCGATTCCCAGCAGTGCGAACATGTTCTTCTGACTGTCGGACAGCGCCCGGTAGGACCAGGAGAGCACGACCGGCACGCTGACGCTCGGGTCGGCGTCGAGCGCGCCCAGCCCGAGCTCCTCGAGCTGGCGGGCGATGGCGGCGAGCGACAGTTCTGGTTCGGTCAGCACGCGGGCGCCGACGATGCTCAACGCCAGCGGGAGCCCGCCGCACAGGTCGATCAGCCGCGCTACCGCGAGAGGTTCGACGCCCAGCCTGGTCGCGCCGATCCTGGTGGCCAGCAACGTGCTCGAGTCCGTGTCCGCGAGCACGTCGAGACCGACCGGCCTGATGCTCCCCGGCAACCGGTTGCGGCTGGTCACGAGCACCTTGCAGGTGTCGCCGCCGGGCAGCATCGGGGTGACCTGGGCGGCGTCGACGGCGTTGTCGATCACGATGAGCAGGCGTTTCCGCGCGACGAGACTGCGGAACAGCGCGGCGCTCGCGTGCGGGTCGGGCGGGATCCGTCCGGCGTCGAGACCGAGCGCGTGCAGGAACCCGCGGATCGCCACGTCCGGGTCCATCGGCGTCTCGTCGGGGCTGAACCCGCGCAGGTCCACGAACAGCTGGCCGTCGGGGAAGCGGTGCAGGTTGCGGTGCGCCCAGTGCAGCGCGAGCCACGTCTTGCCCATGCCACCGGCGCCCGCGATCGCCGCCACACCCGTGCGGACGGCGTTGTCCAGCTCGGCCAGGTCTTCCTGCCTGCCGACGAACTGCGCGGGCGCGGACGGCAGCTGGCGCGGGATGGCCGTGGGTGCCTCCTGGTCGCAAAGGAGGAGTTTCTCGTGCAGCCGCTTGAGCTCCGTGCCCGGCTCGGTGCCGAACTCGGCGCGCAGTCTCGCACGGAGGGCGTGGAACTGGTCGAGTGCTTCGGAGATGCGGCCCGCCTGGGCGAGTGCCCGCATGTGCTGGGCCGCGACGCGTTCGTCGAACGGCTTGTCCGTCGCGTGCGCGACGATGGTGGCGAGCACTTCCGGGCCCTGGTCGAGGTGGAGCCGTGCGTCGACGAGATCGAGCTCGGCGGCGTCGCGTTCCTCGGTGAGCCGGTCGCGGGTCAGCTGAGCCCACTCGCCCGCGATGCCGGTCAGCGGTTCGCCCCGCCACAACGCGATGGCGTCGCCGAGGTTGTTCTCCCTGCGGAGCTTCCGGAACCGCATCAGGTCCACACTGGACTCGTCGGCGACCAGCGCGTACCCGGTGGGCCGCGTTGCCAGCTCGATACCGGCCTGCCGCAGCCGCGAGAGGTAGCTGTGCAACGTCGCCCGCGCCTGCGTGGGCGGCTCGTCACCCCAGACGCGTTCGGTCAGCTGGGTGATCGACACGGTCTTGTTGACGTCGACCGCCAGCGCCGCGAGCACACACCTCTGGCGCGCGGGCCCCAGTTCGACGTTGTGCCCGCCGACCCGCGCGCTCACTTCTCCGAGCAGGTCGATCTCGACCACAGATCAGCTGTCCTTCTCGGCGGCGACCAGAGACACCACTGCCAGCCCGGTGTTGACGGCGGAGATGATCGTGGTGAGCTTCGCCGCCTTCGCTGGGAGCTCGCCACTGCGACCAGCGTAGAACGCGGCGGCCGTGTCCGTGGCGTGAATGAGCACGGCCTGCCGGAGGGTTCGCCGACTGGGCTTCAGCGTCAGCAGGTCGACGCCGAGGACGAGCGTGCGGATGCCGAACATGCGCGCCGGGTAGACGAACCGCTTGTCGTCGCCCAGCTCGCTGCCGAGGCTCTTCGCCATCTTCCCGGCCGCGAACAACCCCAGCGCGCCGTTGAAGATCCGGACGCACGCCAGCGCGGTCCGGGTGACATCGCCCAGCTTCACCGAGCCACCTCCTGTTGATCTCGTAGCAGGCTGCAGTTTAGGTGTTCGCGCGAGGACGAGCTGCCGGCAGCTCGCCGCAGGCGCTCATCTGAGCTGGGGAGGCTGCAACCTGCCGGTCTCCGCGAACGCGCCCACTCGCTCAGGATCGGCGACGGCGGGTTGCCCGAGTCCACGAGCTTGCTGTACCTCGAGCAGACCTCCTTGCCGTTCAACGCGTTCTGGAGGTCGAGGAAGCCCATGTCCGCCGCCGCGGCCGCCGGCTTCAGCAGGTTGGAGATCTCGACCACCAGCTGGCCGCGGGCCCAGTCCACGTCGACGTTCCGGAACGGGCACGCTCCCTTGGTGATGCGCTCAGCGCCGCCCGCGGCACGGCTCCCATGCGTCCGCTGAGTTCGGCTTCGTTTGGGCGACAGGCTTGAGATCCGCTGTCGTGGAGGGGCTCCAATAGGTACACACGTCTTGGCGGCGAGAGTGCTTGACGAGCATCCCGTAGGTGAGGAGGTCTGGTGCCGACTCAAATCGATAGGTCGACTCATACGCAGGTGTCGTTCGCTTGGTTGGAGATCACGGGAAAGTGTCAGCTGCGGTGCGATCACTGCTACGCGGATTCTGGTCCAGGCGGAGGCCACGGTGTCATGACGGTTGAGGAGTGGGAGAGCGTGATCGATCAGCTCGCCGACTTCGACGCCCGGATGGTCCAGTTCATCGGGGGCGAGCCGACCTTGCACCGCGGACTTCCGCACCTGATCGACAGGGCACTCCACCACGGCATGGAGGTGGAGGTCTTCAGCAATCTGGTGCACGTCGGGCCACACCTGTGGGAGGTGTTCGAGCGGCCGGGTGTCTGTCTCGCGACCAGCTACTACTCCGACCAGGCGGAGCAGCACGAACAGATCACACGAAGCCGACGGAGCCACGGTCGCACGAGGGCGAACATCGTCGAAGCGGTGCGACGCGCGATCCCACTCCGCGTCGGCGTCATCGACGTGGTGGACGAGCAGCGAGTCGACGAAACCGTCGCCGAGTTGGCGCGGCTCGGAGTGAGCGGTGAAGTTCGCGTCGATTTCCTGCGCCAGGTTGGCCGGGGTGTGCGCGACCAGGTTCCTGACCTGGGGCAACTGTGTGGTCAGTGCGGCGACGGTAGGGTCGCGATTGCGCCGGACGGCTCGGTGTGGCCGTGCGTGTTCTCCCGTTGGCTGCCGGTCGGCAACGTGCGGGAGGAGTCGCTCGCCGACATCCTGGCCGGATCGAGGATGACGGAGACCGCGTCGATGCTGGAGACCGAGTTCGCACAACGACCGTGCGTGCCGAACATGTGCGACCCGCAGTGCGGACCGAGCTGCAGCCCGGCGTGTCGACCAGCGGGCAACTGCACGCCTACGGGAGCCTGCGCACCGGACTACCATTGATCGAAGGAACCTGACTTCATGCTCGCCCGCCGCGCGTACATCCCCGATGAGTCGCTGCCCAAAGGCACTCGGCGAACCTGGCCGCTCGACGTGCCGTGCGTTGCCCAGCTGGCCGATGAGGGGATGGCCTTCGACAAGCCGATCACGTTCCTCGTCGGCGAGAACGGCTCCGGCAAGTCGACTCTTGTCGAGGCGTTCGCCGAGGCGTGGGGCCTGGATGCGCGCGGCGGGCGAGCAGGACGAAAATACGTCAACGACCGCCCGAAGACGGCGCTCGGCGAGATGGTGCAGTTCGAGACCACCCCCGCGGGTGCCCGGCAGCGGTCCGGAACCCGTACGAAGCGCAAGGGCTACTTCCTCCGCGCTGAGACGGCCTTTGGCTTTATGGAGGCGGTCAGCGGGATGCGGGGCTACTGGGATGAGGACACCAGCGAGATGAGCCACGGCGAGGGGTTCCTCACCGTGTTCTCGGCGATGTTCCGCGAACCCGGCTTCTACCTGATGGACGAACCTGAAGCCGCGCTGTCCTTCCAGTCCTGCCTGCGTTTGGTGTCGTTGATGTACCAGCTCGGCAGGTCCGGCGCGCAGATCATCTGTGCCACCCACTCGCCGATACTGGCGTCCACTCCGGACGCCGACATCATCGAGGTGAACGAACACGGATTCCACCGCACCAAGTGGGAGGACCTCGCACTCGTGGACCACTGGCGCAGGTACATGAACACGCCGGAGGCCTACCTGCGCCATGTCACCGAGGAATGACCGCGCCGATGAACGCTGACCTGAGCGAAGCGGACGCCCAGTACCGAGAGTGGATGCTGGAGAACCTCCAGCGCGCTGCCGACCATTTTGGACTGACCGTTGCCGGCAAGCCGCGGCACGGGTGGATCGACCGTTCAGTCGGCGCGCTTGTCCACCGGGGCCGGCAGAAGTATTGGTTGCGCGTCGTGTCCGAGGACAAGCGATGGACCGAAGGAGCCTTCTGGACGGGGAACCTCGACGCAAACGTGATCACCGGTCTGGCGAAACCGCGTGTCCTGGATGTCTACGAGTGGGAGGAGGTACGGCAGCAGCGCGCGGAGGTCATGACGCTCGTGCCGGGCTCTCCGTGCTCACGCACCGACGCCTTGCGTCAGATGATCGACTTGCCTGACACGTGGTGGGCAGAACTCCAGCGGACGCTCGGCGTGATCACCGCGACGCCCACGAACCGGGTCGGTGTCGGCCAAGATCTCGTCACCAGCCGAATCCGACAGCAGTTCGGTGGGTCCGTCGACACCGAGGTCTCCGAGTGGGAAACGGTGCACGGCGACCTGCATTGGAGCAACCTGATGCGGCCTGAGTTCGCGCTGCTGGACTGGGAGATGTGGGGACGAGGCCCATCCGGAACCGACGCCGCAACCCTGTTCTGTTACAGCCTGCTGGTGCCTGCCGCAGCCGAAAGAGTGCGCGAGATCTTCCTTGAAGTGCTCTCCAGCGAGGCGGGCCAACTCGCCCAGTTGTACGTGGCGGCCCGCCTGCTTCATCGCATCGACAAAGGTGATCATCCTGATCTGGCTGCACCGCTCGCCACGCACGCCGAGTCGCTGCTGAACTGAGCAAGGTTCATACCCGCGCAGGTGCCCGTCGCGCTTGGAGCTGCTCGTTTCGTAGCACGAGACGCACGGGCTGGAGGGCGGATCCTGGTTGATGCGATCGCCCAGGTCTCCGCCCCATCGGATCAGGACGTCAGCGTCGCTCGCGGATCAGGCCGCGCTGGACCGCGATGAACACCAGCAGCAGCCCGCCGATCACGATCTTGGTCCACCACGAGCTGAGCGTGCCCTGGAACGAGATCAGCGTCTGGATCGTGCCGAGCACCAGCACCCCGGTGAGGCTGCCCAGCACGTAGCCGACGCCGCCCGCGAGCAGGGTGCCGCCGATGACGACCGCCGCGATCGCGTCGAGCTCCATGCCGACGGCGTGCAGCCCGTAGCCGGACAGCATGTAGAGGCTGAACAGCAGGCCCGCCAGTGCCGAGCAGAAGCCGCTGATCACGTAGACGCCGACCTTGGTGCGCGCGGTCTTGAGGCCCATCAGCAACGCCGACTGCTCGTTGCCGCCGACCGCGTAGACAGTGCGGCCGAACCGCGTGCGGTGCAGCACGAGGAGGGCCACCGCGACGACGACCAGCGCGATGATCACGTTGTAGGTGATGGTGACGCCGCCGGGGAGCTCGATGACGGCGGTGGCGACGTCGCGGAACGTGGAGTCCTTGATGGACACCGACTCCACGCTGATCAGGAAACACAGGCCGCGTGCCAGGAACATGCCGGCGAGCGTGACGATGAACGGCTGGATGTCGAACTTGTGGATCACCAGGCCCATCAGCAGGCCGAGCGTGGAGCCGATGACCAGCACGGCGATGATCACCAGCGGGAGCGGCCAGCCTGCCTTGAGGCCCGCCGCGGTGACCATCGTGGAGAGGGCGACGACCGAGCCGACGGACAGGTCGATGCCGCCGCTGAGGATCACGAACGTCATGCCCGCCGCGAGCACGATCAGGAACGCGTTGTCGATGAACAGGTTCGCGATCACCTGGCCGGACGCGAAGCCGTCGTAAAGTCCTGAGCCCACACCGAATGTGAGCGCGAACAGCACCACGGTCGCGAGGACGGGCAGGAACCGCGACGGCAGCTTCGTCGTGAGAGCGGTCATGAGACGGCCACCTTCCGGAAGCTGAGCGCGGCACGGGCCTTCGGAGCTTGGACCAGGCAGACGGCGATGACGACGACCGCCTTGAACACCAGCGTGACCTCGGGTGCGACGCCGATCGTGTAGACGGTCGTGGTGAGCGTCTGGATGATCAGCGCACCGAGCAGCGTGCCGGTGAGGGAGTAGCGGCCGCCCGCCAGCGAGGTGCCGCCGATGACGACGGCCAGGATCGCGTCCATCTCGATCCACAGGCCGGCGTTGTTGGCGTCGGCGGCGCTGACGTTCGAGCTGATCATCAGGCCCGCGATGCCCGCGCAGACCGCCGCGAACACGTAGACGGTCCAGATGATGGTCTTCGCGCGCACGCCCGCCAGCCTGGACGCCTCGGGGTTCACACCGACGGCCTCGATCAGCATGCCCAGCGCAGTCTTGCGCGTTGTGAGCGCTACCAGACCCAGTACCGCCAGGCTGATCAGGATCGAGATCGGGAGGATGAGGAACCCCGCGCCGACCTGCCGGAACGGGTCGTTGTTGACTGTGATGATCTGGCCTTCGGTGACCAGCATGGCGATGCCGCGGCCCGCCGTCATCAGCACCAGCGTGGCGATGATCGGCTGGATGCCCAGGCCTGCCACGAGGAAACCGTTCCACAGGCCGAGGACAGCGCAGAGCACGAGCGCGATGGCCATGCCGGCGAACGCCGTGCCCGCGTCACCTGACGTTCCGATGTGGACACACGTGACCGCACCCGCGATGGCCGCGACGGCGCCGACGGACAGGTCGATGCCTCGCGTGGCGATGACGAGCGTCATGCCGAGCGCGATGAGGAGCGTCGGCGCGCCGTTCTTGAGCACGTCCACCAGGCCGCCGTAGAGGTGGCCGTCCTGGATGCGCAACGAGAAGAACGACGGTGTGACAACGAGGTTGAGCACCAGCAACGCGGCCAGCGCGAGCAGGGGCCACAGCAAGCGGTTCTTCACGACGCCACCTCTTCGGGGAGCTGCTCGCCGGCGATGAGCCCGACCACCTCGTCGATGCTCGAACCGCCGTCCAGCTCGGCGATCTTGTGCCGGTCGCGCAGCACGACGATCCGGTCGGCGATGCGCACGACCTCTTCCAG